>JANNCG010000586.1:0-4294 GCA_031386385.1 Myxococcales bacterium | reverse complement strand
CACCGTGAAAACGCGAAGACGTGTGAAGAGAGATTCAGTCATTAACTGAACCGCACGAACGGAGATTGAAATGGTACTTTCAACAGGTGAAGTCCGCTCAATTCCGGTTAAATTACTGTACAGCATTTTCTTCGGTTCTGTTTATTCATTGTGCAATGGGTGACGGAATGCAGACGCTTCGTGACGGTGGAAACCGTGACGGGATGGTGATCACAACCCCCGATGGCGCTGTTCGGGACACGGGTCCAGGGGGGTGTATGATGGAGGCTCCAGACGATCCGGACCCTGCAAATCATGACGCGAATTGCGATGGGATTGATGGCAATGTGGCGCGTGCTGTGTTCGTGGCGGAGGACGGAGTTGACACCAATCCGGGCACACGAGAGTCGCCTTTGCGCTCGATTCGAGCGGGCCTTGCAGCCGCACAGCGTGGGGCCAAAACGCAGGTCCTGGTGTCACGCGGGATGTACCCAGAGCCCATGACACTGAGCTTGGTGGCAGGCATCGGGATCTATGGCGGTTATGACCGACGCGCGAACTGGAGTCGTGGAGATTTTCAGGTGATTGTTCTCGGTGGTCAGCTCGCTGTCGAGGGTCGGGGGTTGCAGATGCCCACGCCGATCGCGCGGGTTGAGATTCGTTCGGCTGATGCAGTGATGCCAGGGACGAGCTCGGTCGTGCTGCGTGCGGTCGATTCTCCAGGGATTTCAGTGACGAATGGCGCTATTTTAACGGCAGGTCGCGGTGCGGCTGGAGCGAATGGGATGGCCGGTGACGTTGGGACCGCTGGGACAGCAGGTGGTGGCGGTGGCAACGGAGCGAATGACAATCAGGGGTCACCAGGCGCGGGCGGAACGGCGGGGGTGAATAATAACTGTGCGATGGCCAACGGTGGTGCCGGTGGTGGTGGCGGTCGCGATCCGAATTTTACTGGTGGTGACGGGAGTCCAGCGGCTTCAGGCGCAACGGGAGGTCGCGGCGCAATGGCGAATGGCTGTACGCCTCGCAGTGGCGATAATGGTACCGGTCCTGCGACTGATGGGACTGATGGGACTGCAGGGATGGGCGGAGCAGCGGTCGGTAGTATCAGTATGGACATGATGTTCAACTACACACCCACGAGCGGAACTGCTGGCGGAAATGGCGCTCCCGGTGGTGGCGGTGGTGGCGGTGCGGGTGGATCAGGACAAACGGGTTTGGCTTGTATTGATGGCGCTGGAAACGGCGGTGGAGGCGGTGGATCTGGTGGTTGTGGAGGTCGAGGTGCCACCGGAGGTATGGGCGGCGGGGCCTCCATTGCGGTGCTCTTGGTTCGGAGCGCGGCGACGTTGGCGAACTGCCAAATAAACACTGGTGGCGGTGGTGCAGGCGGTGCAGGCGGCGCAGGGGGCATGGGCGGCACGGGAGGTTCTGGTGCGATGGGCGGCAATGCGGCACCGTTAGAAATTGGCTCTGGTGGCCGCGGAGCAGACGGTCGTCGTGGAGGAAACGGCGGCCCTGGTGGCGGCGATGGCGGCGGTCCAAGTATTGGAATTTGGATCGAAGGGCCTGCTCGACCGATGCTCGACACCGTGAACTATCGTTTGGGAAATCCGGGTGTCGGAGGGGCGAGTCCGGGGGCAGGAATGGGCGAAGGTCGACGCGGACAGTCTGTAAACGTCTTTCCAATGTGAGTTTTCTGATGCACTGTCGATTCAGTGCGAGAACCCAAGGTTGCGCTCCCACTCACAGATGTTCCTCCGATGTCCCATGGACTCGGTGTGCAGGCTGATGAGTTGAGACCGACCGATTCATCAACAAACACTCCTTCCAATCCCTCTGTTGGTCGCCTTGATGTGAGGGCGGTGTTTGACGCTCACTTTGATTTTGTTTGGCGATCGTTGCGTCGGCTTGGTGTTCGCGAAGCGGACGTTGATGACGCACTTCAAGAGGTGTTTGTTGTGGTCCATCGCAAAGGTAGCGAGTTTGAGGGACGCTCAAAAATCACGACCTGGTTGTATGGAATCTGTTTTCGCATTGCGAGTGATTATCAACGTAAAGCCTATATTCGACGTGAGCAACCAACGGACGAAATGCCAGAAACGGCTCCAGATTTGGCGCTTCTTCAATCTGCAGAAGTGAGCGTGGAGGGTGCCGAAGCGAGGGCTCTTCTCGAAGAGGTGTTATCGGCACTAGATGTGGAAAAACGCGCGGTGTTTGTTCTATACGAGATCGAAGAACTTCCAGTGGAAGAGATCGCTGAGCGTGTTGGTGTTCCGGTGGGCACTGTCTATTCGCGGTTGAAAACGGCGCGTGGGATTTTCGAGAAGGCTGTCCAGCGATTGAAGATTCGTCTTGCGCACGATGAGCGAAGGAGGGGGCAATGAGTGGCGATCAACCACCACGGATCAGCGATCCGTTGAGCGCCAGCGATCTCCTTGCGCGAGAGCTTATTGCATCCGCTCAAGAAGAAGACGTTCCCAGCGCTGCGAAGGTTCGCGCGAAGGCACGGCTCGATGCGTTTTTGTCGCAACAAATTCCGAGTGCGCCACCCATGGAGCAAAGCGCGTTGGCGTCCGTGAGTCCGCTGCTTCTCGCCCCTGTGCCACTTCCAACGAATGTGAGCGTCGCGCAGCCCGAACTGAAAGCTGTCAAAGTCAACCGAACCGTTGTTGCGAGCGTGATGAGTGCAGCATTTATGCTGGTCGGCGGCACGTTAGGTGGACTGTATCTGATGAAGTCTGGTCAACAACCAGCCAACACAGAGAACGCTCCACAGACCAACAACAACGGCAACAACAACGGCAACAACAACGGCAACAACAACGCCAACAACGGCAACAACGGCAACAACAACGCCAACAACGCCAACAACGCCAACAACGCCAACAACGGTGTCGCTAATCCGGCGAATAACGGCGCAACTCCTCCCGCCAATGGGACCAACCCCAATCCAAATCCAGCCGCAGGAACCACCACTGCAGGCACCACTGGGACGGCTCAAACCGGGGCTCACACCGGAAGTGAGAGCGGACGTTCGGGACGCACAGGTCGCTCGGGCTCAAACTCGGGCTCAAGTGCATCGAGTGGTTCAAGTGGTTCGAGTGGTTCGAGTGGTTCGAGTGGTTCGAGTGGTTCGAGTGGTTCGAGTGGTTCGAGTGGTTCGAGTGGTTCGAGCACAGGCTCCACTGCATCCGCAGCCGGCGGATCTTGTGCCGCTCGTTGTCGTGGAGACATCGCTTGTTTGCTGACTTGTGGCACTCAAAACGCAGCACGACCCAACACAGGGAGCTCAACCGGAAGCTCCAATTCTGGTGGAACTCCACCGGCTGCAGGAGGGCCAGAGTCTCCATCACGTTCCGATGTCATCAGTGCGATGCGTGACGTGTCCGCGGCTGTGCGTGCTTGTGCGACAGGGCAGCCTGGACCGGCGACTGTTTCAGTCGTATTTGTTTCGTCCGGCCGTGTCACGAGCGCAAACGTCGCACCGCCCTTTGCAGGAACCCCAACTGGATCTTGCATCGCTCGCGCAGTTCGCTCAGCCACCGTGCCTCCATTTTCGCGAGCAACTTTTCAGATCAACTATCCTTTTGCCCTCTAAAGTTTTGTTGATTCTGCTCAGAACTTGGTGGGTTTGATTTGCGTTGGAACTTTTTCTGTCACCGGACGTCTGCACCTTCGATCACTGAAGGTTGCAATGGCATTGACGACTTTACCGACGACTCGACTGAACACCGCTGGACAACGCTCTTCAACAGTCAGCGTTCGTGCAAACACGGCGACTCTTGTTGCGCTCCCTGTCCTGGTCGTTGGTTCGGCCATTGCGTTGATTCACGCCCGCGCTGAAACCACTGCCTTCGTCGAGCATTGGCGCCCCACTCTCACCCACGTCTCGCCAGTTGCGCCCCCACTTGTTCCGATTCGTCCCGAAGTGGTTGTGGTGGCGCCGGTGGCTGTGGCTCCGCAGCCGGTTGTTGCGGCGCCTGTTCAGAGCGTTGTGACGGCGGAGGCAGTCACACGCTCAGCGCACTCAGAAGTGACAAGCGACACAGAGTCAATCAGTGTGAGCACTTCAGATTGGGAAGGGGACTTTGGTTGGACCTGGGATGAGGCTAGCTGGCGCGTTCGATGGGAGTCCTATCGCCAACATTGGCGTGCCGAGTGGATGCGTCGTCGTTGGGCAGCCATTGCTCCTGCGGTCGCTCAACTTCGTGCTCTCCGTGGTGCCATGATTCAAGAGTGGATGTCGTCAAACGCTCCGATTGGGCTGGACT
This sequence comes from Myxococcales bacterium, assembly GCA_031386385.1. Classification (GTDB taxonomy): domain Bacteria; phylum Myxococcota_A; class Polyangia; order Polyangiales; genus JANNCG01. The sequence goes on along the minus strand of JANNCG010000586.1, from coordinate 41 downwards.
CGTCGATGCTTGAAAACGCGAACTCTTGCGGCGCGTTTTCT
>JANNCG010000527.1:0-5632 GCA_031386385.1 Myxococcales bacterium | reverse complement strand
GACCGGCGCAGCGCCGAAACCCCACGGAGTCGAATGAATGAGTGACCGTCGTCACAGCGCAGTTTTCACTGCCTTTTTTCAGGCTAAATTATTGAGTGAGCACTCACAATACAAATATCTACCGCTGCTGGCATTTGTGCTCGTTGTCTTGAGTTTTGGTCCAGCGCAAGCGCAGAGCGCTCAGGGGCCGATGCCGTCGTTGGCGACATTTGTTCAAGCCGCGCGCACGCAAAACTTGGACAACCGAGAAGCCGAGATCACACAACGTCAGAGGCTTGCAGAGCTTGAGCAGTCAAGGTACCGACTGGTTCCTACGCTCGCGGCGAGCGCCGGTTACACTTTTAATCAGTTTGCAGCGGTGGTCACCGTTCCGTCCGGAAACGGTGGTGCACCGCAGAGCATCACGATCACTCCACAGAACCAGCTCGAGGCAGGTGTCACGTTGACTGTGCCTCTGGTCGATGTCGGCAACTGGCTTCGAATTGGGGCCGCGGAAGCGAACTCGCAGGGGGCCGAGCAGCGTGCCCAAGCCACCGCGCTATCCATCGATCGTCGTGTCGCACAAGCATACTATCAGGTCATCGCGACGGGCGCTTTGGTGCAGTCGTCGAGCCGCGCGCTTCAAGTTGCGGAGGCCAGCCTCGCGATCGTCACTCAACGAATGGCCGGTGGTTTTGCAGGTCCGCTCGAGAACGCTCGCGCCAGTGCAGATGTCTTGCGAGCCCGGCAGACCGTCGCGGATGCCGAGCTATTGCGCTCTCTCGCGGGTCACGCGCTGCAGTCCCTCACGGGGCTCGCAGCTGAAGGGGCCACACCTCCCGTCGTCGCTTCAACAGAAGCTCCTCCCTCGTTGCAGTCCATGCGCGACCGTCTCTCGCAGCTACCCACGGTGCGAGCAACCCAGCATGAGCGCGTTGCGTCGGAGCGCACCGAGTCTGCTGCTTGGATGGTGCTTCTGCCAACCGTGAACGCTACGGCGCAGGAGAGGATCACAAATGCGAGTGGATTTGCGGGTCAGAATGCGTATTTTTCTGCAGGGCTTACCCTCTCATGGCGGGCGGACCTGGGAGCACTTCCTGCGGCGCGGGCGTTGGGGACCGCCACCGCAGCGTCACGAATTCGTGAAGCAAGGGCGTTGCAAAACGCTGAGGACGACCTGTTTGAAGCTTGGCAGCGGGTGCGGTTTGCGCTCGTGCGATCCGAGGCTGCCCACGCACAAGAACTCGTCAGCGTTCGTGCGGTGTCCCAAGCACGCGAGCGATTGACCGCCGGAACGGCGACCCCGCTTGACCTTATGCAGCTCGAGCGAGATTCATTCTCAGCGGAGGTCGCTCGGATTCAAGCAGACGCCGATCTACTGCTTGCCCGGGCTGTGCTTCGCAACGCCGCAGGGTACTCGCTCGAAATTGAGGCCGCCCGATGAAGGACTCTGCCCTTCGCAAGATTCCGCTTTTTGCACGATGGTTCACCATGGGGCGTGTGGCGATCGCGATGATCTTTCACGACAAGGTCAAGAGCATCGGGACGCTCTTGGGCGTGATCTTCGCGGTGCTGTTGTCCAACCAACAAGCGGGAATTTTTCTTGGCCTCCTGACCAAAAATACGATGTTCGTCGACAACGCGAAGGCGGACATCTGGATCGCTCCCCGCGGCGCTGAGACGCTACAAGCCGGTCCGCAAATCAGCATTGATCTGCTCTACCGGGCACGGGTTACGCCCGGGATTCGAAGCGCTCAACCGTTGATCTTTACCGGCGCTCCGGTCGCCCTTCCGAGTGGCGGAACACACGCGGTTACGCTCGCGGGCTCCGTGGGTCCCGAGCGCCTCGGCGGTCCGTGGAACATCGTCGCAGGCTCCGAGAGCGCCTTGAATCGCCAAGACACAATGATCTTCGAGGACTCAGAGCGAGGCAAGCTCGGCGGAATCAACCTTGGCTCTGTCCGAGAGGTCTCCGGTCACCGCGTGGTGGTCGGTGGCTTCAGTTGGGGATTGGAACCGTTTGGTCCCACCTTTGCGTTTGCCGACTACGATACGGCGCGACTGCTGGCGCGAGTGGACAATCGACACACGCACTTTGTCCTGTGCACCGTGAATCCCGGCGAGGATCCCGAACGAATGGCTGCTGAATTGCAGCGTCAGATGCCCGACGCACGCGTTCTCACCAAGAAGGGATTTCACAACGCGATCATCGGCGAGCTGCTCAAAGGTTCAATCGGGCTGACCTTCGGAACGTCGACGATGTTCGGACTCCTGATTGGGTTTGTCATCGTATCGCTGTCGATGTTTTCGTCCGTGTTGGACAACATCCGAGAGTTCGGGACACTCAAAGCGATAGGCGCAACCATCGTTGATCTCGCTCGTGTGATGTTTGTTCAAGCGGTGCTTTTTAGCACTGCAGGGACGCTCATCGGGCTCACGCTTGTCACGCGAATCGGCGAGGCAATGCGCTCACCGAAGCTCGCATTGGTGCTCCCATGGCAGCTCATTTTGGGGACGACGGTGGTCATGCAGGTGCTGTGCGTCGTCGCGTCTGTGATGGCTCTGTGGCGCATACGCAAGATCGAGCCTGGCATGGTTTTTCGTTGAATTTGCACCGAAGAAAATAAGTATGAACGAAACCACTACAGAGATTGCCATCCAAGGCACCGGCCTCACCAAAACTTTTGGCGAAGGCGCGACCGCGTATCAGGCACTTCGCGGCGTCGATATCTCGGTCAACCGCGGAGAGTTCATCATGATGTCAGGGCCATCTGGCTCGGGCAAAACGACGCTTCTGTCGATCATGGGATGTGTCCTCACCGCGACAACTGGAAATCTACAACTCTTAGACACCGTGGTCTCGGGCACTCCCGAGCGCAAGCTATCTTCACTTCGCTTGGCGTACATCGGGTTCATCTTTCAGGGACACAACCTGATTGCATCCCTGAGTGCGCAGGACAACGTCGCGCTCATGCTCGAGATGCGTGGCTGGGCCCGAGGCAAGGCGCTGATCGAAGCTGGACAACTATTAGAGCGCGTTGGACTCGGCGACAAGCTGAAGAATAAACCCGGAGATATGTCCGGAGGGCAGCGACAACGAGTGGCAATCGCCCGCGCAGTGGCTGGTGATCCTCCGATCATTCTTGCGGACGAACCAACCGCCAGCCTGGACGCCAAGAGCGGACTCCTTGTCATGGAGCTACTCAAAGACTTAGCCAAACAACAACATTCAACCGTTGTCGTCGTAACGCACGATAACCGCATCTATCACCTCGCAGATCGAATTCTGCACATTGAAGACGGACAGTTTCGAAAGGATCATTCATCATGAAGATCAAGAATTTTTCGTGGCGGGGACTCATTGCGGTCATCGCAGCGCTCGCAATGCTTCGCGCGGTGGGGCGCACTGTGATCGCTCAGCCAGCCTACCTCCCTCGCCCCAGTGATCGCGCCGCCACCAACCGTGTAGAACGTCCCACTCGCGGAGTCGATCAACGCACAACGGTCATCGATGGGAACATGGTTGCTGGCCCCGGAGTCGTTGAGCCTGCGGACCGCGAGACACGTGTCGCAGGCTCGGTCTCTGGACGCATCGCGAGGCTTGCGGTGCGAGAGGGACAGCGCGTACAGGCAGGAGAATTGCTAATAGAGCTCGACGCGACCGTTGAGCGCGCCGCGATGGCGGTGGTCCAAGCGGAGCTGCAGACAGCCCAGGCGGACCTCGCACGCACGCGGCAAGGTTCTCGCCGAGAGGACATCGAGGCGGCTAACGCCGAGGCCGACGCAGCGAGCGCCCGAGCACAACTCTCGGGATCGGTGTTGCAACGACAGCAAACGTTGGCTCCGTCGGGAGCCATCACGGTCGACGAGCTCGATCGCTCACGACGACAAGCAGAGGTGGATGCCATCACGGCCCGTGTCTCAGACGCGCGGCGTAGATCCACCCGAGCAGGCTCGCGCGTGGAGGACATCGCGGCGTCACGAGCGCGCGTTGTGGCCGCACAAGCTCGTCTGAATCAGCAGCAGGCTGCGATTGATCGCCTCTCAATCCGAGCGCCAATTGCCGGCGAAATCTTGCAAGTACGCTACCGCGTCGGGGAGTACTACAGCCCTGGAGGGGCCGATGCGTTGATCGTGATGGGCGACACCAACACCCTTCGAGCTCGGATGGACGTCGATGAGCGCGACATTGCGCGGGTGCGTGTTGGACAGGTTGGGTTTGCCACCGCGGACGCGTGGCCGGGGCGAAGGTTTGCAGGGCACGTGGTGGAAGTGGCTCGGCGTATGGGACGAAAAAACGTGCGCACCGATGATCCTACCGAGAGGCTGGACACCAAGATTCTTGAAGTCGTGCTGCAGCTCGATGAGCCGAGAGATCTGCTACTCGGTCAACGGGTGACCGCATATTTGCAGGCAGAGTAGCGAAGCGGGTCAGCGAGCGCTGTCTCGCAAGGCGCGTAGATAGCGAAGCAATCCGGTGGCGCCAATCCCAAACATCGCGAAGAGCGTGAGCATCGAGATCGCGAGTGCGAGTTGTTGGGGGCGATCGACAAAGCGGATAACCAACGTGTGCTGGCCGCGTGGGACGTCCACCGCGAACATCCCCTGATGGGCGACGGGGGCGCCAACGTTGCTTCGCCAGTGCTGGTGAAAATTCTGATTGATCACCACGCGGGCGGGACGCTGGGCGTTGACGGAGAGGGTGATTTCGTTGGGTGTCCAGCGGAGACGACGCACTGTTCCACGTGTCGGATCGCTGAGAAATTCTTCTTGCGCGAGGTCCGCACGGAGGTGCGGGGACTGTGGCACGGGGATGCCCGTAATGCAGTACAGCGAGCCCAAGCCCATGTACGGAAACAGGTGGCCATCCCGGCGGTTTCCACGGGTCTGGCGAAAGGGCTGAGCGAGCGGGCGGGGAGGCTCGACCATGTAGGGTGTTGAGGCAAGCGACACCATGGACTCTTTGGTCATCGCGCCAAACGCCGTGTATAGTCCAAACCCGATACCCGCTGTGCTCACGCCCACTGCCAGCAAGTGAATGAGAATGGGGAGTCTAAACGCTGGCCCTTTGGCCTCAGGTTTTGCTGCAAATATCGCAGCGAATATCTTCGGCAGCAGCTCTTCGACCATCGTAAGCGCCCGAGCCGCTCCAAGCGAGGTGAGCAACATCGTGATCACAAGATAGCGCTCTGGCGCTCGAAGCTGACCAAAGAGCGGAAGCTTTTTGAGCAAGTGGTAGGGCGACATGGGATCGAAGTCACCCATAGCGAGCAGAAAGAACATCCCGCCACCGAGCATACACATCGAGCCCCATCGGTCGTTGAGCGCAGCGCTCAGAGCACAGAGCGCGATCACGACAATGTAGAGCTTAGAAAAGTTGCCCAAGAGGGTGACAGCGCTGTTGGCTTCGACCACGTTCCACACGCGTGAAAACTGTTTTAAGAACAAAAACAGAAAAATCAGTTTGCACGCAGCAAATAAGCCACCAATCACACCTAGGATCACGTACACCCTAAACGGCGCGATGCTCTTGCGGATCTTCGGGTCTGGGTGATTGAGCGTCATGGCGACGGTAAAAAACGTCAAGAGCATCACCGTGTACGGCAGCGGGTAGGTGCCCGCGCAGACCGAGAGCCAGCCAATAAAAAAACCG
>JANNCG010000451.1:0-2790 GCA_031386385.1 Myxococcales bacterium | reverse complement strand
CCATTGGCGCGATGAGGTTGACGATCATGGACAAAGAGTTGGGGTGTGGCATGGATCCCACGGTGCGAATGGCGTGTTGAACGTACTTTTGCCAGAGCACTTGCGTCCCCTGCCAGAGCACACCGAGCGCGAGGCCGTGAGTTGCCGCCGCGACCAGTGAGATGTCGACCAGCAACAGCGACCAAGCGTCAAACGCAAGGTACATCCGAACGAGTTTCCACACGCTAAACAGCGATTTGAGCACATCGGGCGTGTCTTTGAGCGAGAGCAAGACCGTCATGAGAAAGAGCGTTCGCACCACGTAGTGCCGCGTGGCTGGACGCTGGTTTGTGGGTGGCAGCGACAGGCGGAGCGCGAGGAGCGCAAGGTCCACCGTGGTGATCTCAATCCCGCGTGAATCACCGCGGTAATTCTCTTGCGAAATGAGATTGATGTGCATCGGGTTGAACAGATCGATGCTCACCCACGTCATCAGCAGGACCTTCAGCCGTGGCTCACGGCGGAGCAGCTGCTGCAGCAGCGGCACGCCTAAAAAGACGGCCCCAAAAAACGCGATCCACTTCACAACGCACAGGAGTGCAGGGGACATGCCACCACACGACGGCACCGGGGATGCATAGCGATCCCGCATGACCCTCTTTTTTCTCCGCGACGACGATGCCAACGCCACCACTGACCCTGACCGACTTGAGTGCGCGTTTAAACCGCTGTTTGAGGTGGGGTGCAAAGTCAACCTGTCGGTGATTCCCGAGGTCGCGCTGGACACGCTTGCGCCGGACGGAAACCGAGAGCAGTTCATCGGCGCGGACCACGCGCCTTCGTCTGCACACATCCGCATGAACCGCGAGCACGCGATGGCGCGGTGGATTCGACAAAACCGATCGATGGTCGAGCCGCTGGTGCACGGTCTCACTCATCGTCGTCTGCGAAACAACACGGAATTTGGTGCCCTCACACGGCATGAAGCGGTGCAGCGGATGCAGCGAGGCAAGGCCATTCTCGATGAGGCGCTCGACACAACTTGCAGTGGTTTTGTGGCGCCGTGGGATGCCCTTTCGCGAGGATCGGTCGAGGCGGCGGCGAGCACCTTTGAGCTGCTCTCCACCAGCTGGCTGCACCGTTCACAACTCCCAATCAAGCACTGGCCTGCGCACTACATCGAGCGCATTCAACGTGCAGAAATACTGCGAATTCAACGTTCAGTCGTGCTTCGACACCGCGGTGGTTTGCTTCAGCCAGAGCTGGCACCGTCTGAAGTCCCACGGGCGCTCGCGCGGCTCGCCAAGGGTGTCGAGATCTGCGTCATCGTTCTGCACCACTGGATGTTCTGGGCCAACCGTGAGCCACATCCGGTGATTCGGGCACTCGCTGACGCGCTTGGTCACCAAAGAACGGTCACTGCCTCAGAGTTGATCGGCGAGCTTCGGCAGCAGTAACTCTCGGGGCTTCTTATCTGGCGATGCCCGCGGTCAGCGCGGCCATTGCCATCAGCGGGGTGAGTCGCTCAAGGACCTGTGTCGCTGTGGCGAACCAGTGCTCGCTGACATAGACGATGTCTCCAGGCATCAGCGCAGGATTTTGAGTTCGACCGGAGAAGATATCACCCAGGTTGCTTCGGTAGACACGGGCACGCGAGAGTGCGCCTCGCACAATCCGGAGGTCGCTGGTGTCGGCATCGCGGGTGGTGCCACCGGCGAGTGCAATGACACTTGCTAATGAAATTCCGGCACGAAATGAAATCACTCGCGGCGAACGTACCTGTCCGAGCACGGTGATCTGTCGGCCAGCCATCGGCGGTACGTACAACAGATCCCCCGCTCGAATTCGTACGTTGTGCCGAGGGTGCCCTTCCATCGCGCGCATGACACTGATCGGAACAGCGGAACCATCGCGCATCAGCGTTGCGGCTTGCAGGTCGCCGAGAGGTACTGACTCACCGTCTGTTGATTGCGCGGTCGCACCACCTGCAAGTGCGAGCAACTCCGACACACGCATCGCGGGTCCCACAGGGTGGACTCCCGGACTGGGGACCACACCGATCACAGAGGCCCGATGCCCAAGCGGCTCAAGCATTTCAAGGTAGACTGTCGCGAAGCGATCGAAGCGTCGGAGCGCGAGACTGATTCGATCCGACGCTGCGACCAACGAGAGACCCATGGTTTGCACAGATCCCACGAAAGGCAATGTCAGCTCGCCGGTCGCGTCGACGACCACCCGATCGACAGCCAGATTGTCCCCAGAGATCGAGCGTACTCGAACAACATCACCGGGCGCGAGAACAAAGGCCTGCGCAGGATCCTCTGATAACCCGGGCGGCTCAAGCGGCGTCGCGCGTTCAAACGCCGCCTGATTGGGGTCCTCGGTGGGCAGGGTTAGCAACCTTCGCTGCGAGTTTGCACAATGGGAGAGAGAGACGAGTCCCACGAGGCTTAGAGCCAAGTGAGACATCCGATTGTTGAGGAACCGGGCCAGTGATTTCATCCTCGCGTAGCTATGCTCTTGCTGTGCCACGCCCGATTCGACTCCGAGTGGGTTCGGCACGAGCAGTGCAGTGGTCTAGTTCACCATGCAAACTCCCTCACATGTACGACCAAACACTCCAGCTACGCCTGACTCCATCGTGCGCATTGTCGCGTCGGGCCCACAATTTTCGGTGGCAGCTATCCGTCAGGTGCTGACCGATGCGTCAAACGCAGTGCAACCCGCTACACGCGTGATCGTGATTGATCTCTCTCGCGTGTACTCTCTCGACTCCGTCGGCGTGAGCGCACTGGTCTCGGTCCGTCGAAA
>JANNCG010000453.1:0-8031 GCA_031386385.1 Myxococcales bacterium | reverse complement strand
CACTTCCATAAAACACGGCGGTAGTCCCGGAGTTCGCAGTGCCTTATGTGGCGCTATATGCTCCGACTAATACGTCGCCAAACCCATCGCTGCTGAGATTCAAGTGTGCATGGTGACGGGTAAGCAATCTCAGGACACCGGATTGTCTCCACTCGACAGACCCACCGCAACTAACTCGGCGAATGGATGGCAACGAATCTCCATTGCAACTCATTGAAAAGCTCGCCGGGGATGTACACTTTCGACACGCAACGCATCTATGCCCTCTGCACAGCCCACTGACGCGATCGAACTCGGCAAACAAGCAGTGCGCGCGATGAACTCCCACGGACCGCTCGATGTCACCGAAGCGCTCTTTGAGCGCGCGCTTGAAGCGGACCCATTCAACGAGAAAATTAACTGCGATTTCGCCTATTTTCTTGAATGCGACCGCAAAGACATTGTGCGCGCGCGACACTTCTACGAGGTCGCCAACGCGCTCAATCCAACGGACGCGTATATCCTCGGGAGCATCGCGGTGTTTTTTCAAAACCACACCGACGACACCGAACACACCCTCGCCCTGTACGAACGAGCGATTATCACAGAGCCCAAGCTGTCGTCCACGTTGGCCAATTTTGCGTGGTTTTTAGAGACTCGCTTGCAGCAGTACGATCGCGCAGAAGAGAGCTACGAGCACGCGATCGCGCTCAATATGTCGGACGCCTACAGTCTCGATCGCTTCGCCAGATTTCTTGAGCTGTGCCGTCAGGACCTCGACCGAGCAGAAGTTCACTACGAACTCGCTATCGCGGCAGAGCCGACGAATGCAACGTATCTCGATAACTACGCGTGCTTTTTAGCCGAGCACCGAAAGGCCACTGTACAAGCCGCGGCGTTGCACGAACGGGCCATCGCTGCGGCTCCCTCGGACACGCGAATTCTGGGCAATTATGCTAGGTTTTTGCATGAGTCGTTGAAGGAGTACCTGCGCGCTGAGTGGATGTATCAGCGAGCGATCGAGCAGGACCCCAACGACGCGCACAACCTCAACAACTTTGCGTGGTTTCTTGAGGCGTGCCTCCGTGAGTTCGATCGCGCGGAGCAGATGTATGAGCGCGCGGTAGACGCCGCACCAGACGACGTGTTTTGCTTGAGCACATTCGCCGTTTTCTTGAGCAACCAAGGGCATACGCACGAGCGCGCAGAGAGGCTCGTTCAACACGCGATGACGCGCAAAGAGTGTGACGCAAACACCATCGCCAACGCCGCACACTGCGCGTTTTTAGCAGGCCAGTTTGAGCTTGGGATTGCGCGCGTGTTGGCGGCCGAAGAGCGCGACGATTTGCACATTCGCGCTGACACTCCTGCGGAGGTGGCGTTTTATCACGCAGCGCACATTTCTGAAGACCGGCTCACGCAGCTCAAGCTCCTACATCCACTCGTGCACTCTGGCTCACGCTCGCCCCAGTGGAACTTCAACGCCCACGTCACCATCCTTCAGCACAGAGAAGACCCCGACGCCGCGTTGTTTGGCGCACTCGCTCAAGTGATCGCGTTCGATGCAGACCCCGCAACGCTCAACGCGTTTGCGCTATGGCGTGAGGCGGAGGGGCGCGCTGAAAAGTTAGATGGGTGAGGCGCTTTGAGCCGTCGCAACGCGCTGCGGCGCCCAGGTGTTACCAAGCACACGAGGTGTCAATATCACCGCTCGCCACAACCGCCGTCGTGACGATTCATCACTTAAATTCCACACCCTCGCGACTGACGAGCCGAACTGATCCCCCGCGACGCCGCCCTCAAGCAAGCGGGCCACAACGAGCGAGACACCCATCGCACCGCCGTGAAAAACACTCGCGGTCCCAGCATTCAAACGACCCCCCGGATCCGCGAGTCGAGTACCAACCACGACATCCGCAAAGCCGTCCCCGTTGAGGTCTCCGGCGCCCGCCACCGCGCTGCCAAAACTGTCACTCGCCGCAACACCGTTGAGGACCGCAGCGGAGCCGGCCGGGATGCCTGCAGCTGTTCCGTGAAACACAAAGGCCGCCCCGGCGTTGAGCAGCATACCGACGTCGAACCCACGGACTCCCACCACGATGTCACCAAAGCCGTCACCGTTCACGTCACCCGCACCGGCACAGGAAATCCCAAGCAGATCGCTCGCGACACCGCCGCTGAGTACCCGTGCGGGCAAATTCGCCAGACCCATCGCACTCCCGTGAAACACCGACGCGCTGCCCGACGACGCCCGACCGTTTGCGTCCGCTGCTGGAGCACCCACGATCAGATCGCTAAAGCCATCGTTATTCACATCTTGCGCCCCCAGCGCGAACGCAAACTGATCAGACCCCGCGACGCCGTCCAGGACCCGCGCCGCGACCATCGTGAGACCGGCGACGCCTCCGTGAAAGACGCTCGCCGTGCCAGCATTGCTACGGCCACCTGGATCTGCGAGAGGGGCGCCAAAAACCACGTCGCTGAAGCCATCGCCGTTGATGTCCCCGGCGGACGAGAGCGATTGGCCAAATGAATCGCCCGACAACGCGCCATCGAGCACACGTGTTGCGAGCATCGAAATGCCGGCCGCGCTCCCATGAAACACGCTCACGCTCCCCGCGCTGAGACGGCCGCCTGGGTCCGCGTTGGAGGCACCGATCAGCACATCGGCAAAGCCATCGGCGTTCACATCCCCGGCGGTCGCAACGGGCTCTCCGAACCTGTCCGCGGCCACGCTGCCCTCGACAACGCGACTCGCCACCATCGCGATGCCCACTGCGCTTCCATAAAAGAGACTCGCGGTTCCGGCGCCCGAACGCGCGCCTGGGTCCGCGTTAGAAGCACCAACAATCAGCTCGCCGAAGCCATCCCCGTTCACGTCCCCGGCGCTCGCGACACTGACGCCAAACTCGTCACCCGCTAAGAGCCCCTCAAGAACACGCGTTGGGGCGACAGGGATACCACCGACACTTCCGTGATAGACGCTGACCGTTCCGGCACCTGCGCGCATCCCAGGGCTGGCCTGAGGGGCGCCCACGGCGAGGTCGTCCAATCCATCACCGTTGAGATCGAGGTGAGGATTTGTGCTCGTATCCACGCCCGAGGTCGCATCCACCGCAGGGACATGAAACAGCCACGTGGGACTATAGCTCATCGCGGTTGCGCCGCCGACAGTGCCACGTAAGCGCCAAAACACCACCGTACGTGCAGGGAGCGGCAACGTGGGCCGTCCCGAGTTGCCCATCGCGCGAAAGGTCTCGATCACAACGCCACACGCTCTGTTGCGACACAGAGAGACCTCGGCCCCGTCCAAACCCGCAGGAAGCTGCCACCGCAGCGTGGGCCGTCGAAGCGTTGTGTCACCCAAAGAAATAGGCAGTACGGGCCGTGGAAACAACCCCGCGACTATACATCTTCCGTTCAATAACTCAAACCCGTTGTTGCATGTCGCGCCGCAGCTTCCCATGGCACACGTCGGAGTGCCATTCGCGACCAAGGGACAGCCCATCCCACAGCGGCCACAGTGCATCACCGACGTGCTTGTGTTGACCTCACAGCCGTTCGCTGCGTTGTTGTCGCAGTCGCCAAACGGCACGCCGCAGGTCCCGATTCGGCACACTCCCGCTGTGCACGTCGGCGTCGCATTGATCACCGCACAGACGTTGCCACAGGCTCCGCAGTTGCGCACATCATCCTGCAAATTGACACACATCATCGCGCCAGCACCGCCGCAGAGCGCGTTGGGCGGCGGACAATCGGCGCGGCACACACCGGCCACACACAGCTCGCCCATCACGCAGGCGCGTCCACACATCCCGCAGTGACTTGCGCTGCTACGAACATCGACGCACCCCGAGGCTCCACACACCATTGTACCGGGCGCACACACACCAGAGTCCACTGGGTTGCTCGGCGCGTCCATGCCCGGGACGTCGACCGACAATGGCGTGGGCATATCCAAAACTACCCCAACGTCGGGGATCGGTCCGTGGTCGACCCGGCTCGCGTCCAGTGCGTCGGTCAGCGAAGCACCCCCGTCACGCTGCGGCACTGAGGTGCACCCAGCGAGCAGGACAGACAGCAATGATGGGACGTATTTATTCAAGCCAAGCTCCGGTCACTCAACAGGTCAATGCAACCACTGTCAGGCCCCAGGGGTCAAACGCTCTGTGCGTCATCGACGGTACAGCGAGGCTGAATTGCAACCGAATCACCACGGTGACAGTGCCCGTCATAGGCTAGAATTGATGAATGCGCCGCATTGGGTTGATTCACGCCAAGTGCATCCCGCGTCCCCTGGGGCTGTTCGTTGCGTGCATGTTGATGAGCACTTTTGACGCTTGCGTCAGACAACAACGGGCGGGATCAAGCCACACGCCGGTGCTCATGCGTGTTGGCCAGTCGAGTCACGCTGGCGCACGTTCGACTGTCTCGGTCTTGACTGCTCGCGTGAGCTTAGTGAGCGACCTGCGCGCAATGCGTCTGTTGAATCCCCAGCGCGAGGCAAGCGAGCCGGCACGCGTTTTGATTGGAAATATCCGCGCAGAACTGAGCGCAGACAACGCCGTGTCGTTTGCGGACGATCGAAGCGCGCAGACCCTTGAGGCCGGGACGTTGGCCGCTGGCGACGAGTGGCTCTTTGTCGCCGACGATGGGGTGGTGCTCAAGAGCGCGAGCTTTCTGGGACCGCTGCGTCGGCTTTCTGAGACCAACGCGACACGACGCCGTGTGATCGCCGGAGACGGCGTGCTGTATCTCGGAGGCCCGTCACGGCCGCACTGGCTTGTGACTGCGGGCAGCGCGGGGCGAGTGTGGCCTGACTTTCCGACGGTGAGCGGCGCTTTTGCGTCGGCGACACGTGGGGCTGTGATCGATCCGGTGGGAAACGTCTGGTTAACACAAGACGCCGGTGCCCACACGCGGCCACTCTCGCCGACCGTTGAGGGCGCGGACACGGTGGATGTCGTCCGCATCGACGGCGCCACCGAGCTTCGCCTGCACAGCGCAAACGGCTTGCAGATTATCAGTCAGACTGGGCAAGTTGAATACTACTCACAGCCTATAGAGCGCGCGCTCACTGCGCGACAGCGCCGGCTGCTGCTTGAAGCTGCGATCACACGGTGGCCCTCAGCGCTTTGGCGGCTTGCGGTCTCGGGGCAGCGCAATCTTGAGACACCGTTGATTGTCGTCGATCAAGATGTGTTGCAGGTCAACGCCAGCACGGGGCGTGTTTTGCAGACCTATGTGGGAGCTGTTCCGGGCGGTGAGTGCACCGCGAGCGCGTGGGGGCCAAACGTACTCTTTGTTTGCTCTCCATCGTCGCTTCCGTATCTATGGCGCCCCGGAGGCATCACGCGCCAGCTCACAGATGGGTCGAGCACGCGCATCGCAAGCCTCTCAGACGACGGGCTGCACGCGATCAACTACGGGCCCTGTTCGCTCAATGGTCAAGCGATCTGGACACGCCCGCCAAGAGGCTCGAGGTCCGGCCGGCCGCCGCCCAACCGGCTCAACGAGCGTTGCGTCACTCGCGACGCTGGAGCGACTTGGCAGACCGTCACTTTGCCAGAAAATTTACGGACAATCGGTGAACTTCAGGGCGCAAAGGCGCTAGTGTACGGGCAGTTTGAGATAGGAATTTTTGATCTCGACACAGGCCAAGTTGCGCCCCTCGGTTGGACGCCAGTGCCATCGCAGAGCGTGACCATTCGACGCGCCGGATTTGCGGTGGACAAGACCGTCTGGGCGTTCTTAAGTTCGGGCAGCAATACGCCTTCGTTTTTTGCGCATTGGGCAGGACCCCATGAGACCGCAGTCCCGACCGAAGCGGCGAGCGATCGCATGCCGACGGCCATGCTTGATGCACACCGCGGGATCGGAACATCCCTCGACCCCGACACCTCCATGACCACCCACGGACTCTGGAGCACCGTCGATCAAAGCGCCCACTGGACACAAATCCCCGCGCCCATCCAGGGCGCACCGCGTTCTGTGGTTCGTGAGGGCGACCGGACACACCCCCGCTGCTCCGCTGCGCGCTGTGTGCAAAGTGATCGGCTCGTGATCGATTTTGTCGACGCGGGGGTATCGGCACAACCCGTGTTGCTTGGATCCACATTGCCACGCGTGGCCGCACCGACCCTCCGTCTCCTGCCTTCATCGCGAGGGCAAGAGTACGCGATGGTTGAGTTGCCGCTTACGTGTCACTCGATTCGCTCTGTGCCTTTGCGCCAGTCTCGCGCACGAAGTGATGTATCCGCCACCGTCACGCTTACAGACACTCAAGACACACCGAATACGCGTCGATTGTCTGCCACTTGGACGCTCGACGAGAGTCCCTCGGTGCGGGTCAATGCGGGCTCTGGGAGCGTGGCGATGCCTTCGACGAACGGCTGGAGCACGCTCCACGCGACGCCACACTGGCTCTACATCGAAGCCTGTCGCGAGCCGGGTCAAACTCGCTGCTCTCACGTGATCTTGGCGGATTCAGCGCCACCGACACGCCTCTTGGTGGCGAGCAATCAAGACGAGGTGGACGACCAGCCCCTGGTGAACTCGATGCAGTTGTCCACCGATCGGCACGCATTGCTGTTTCGTGGGTATCGCTCAGGCACAACTTGGCGGCAACGGCTCATACTCTTAGACGACCGGGGAGCGGTGATCGCAACAAGACTGCTTACGAGTGTGAGCGATGGCTCACTCACCACTGTTTTCGAGCAGCCGATAACACCCCCGGACACACTGGTGACTCACCGCGACGAGCTCGGTGTATTGCGCACTACGCTCAGCGACGACCGGCAACAGGGTCCCCGAGTATTCTACTATCCGCTAGTGAATTTGCAGGGTGTTATCCAGCGCGCACCAGAGGATCTGACGGACCTGTTCGCGCACTTTCGCGAGCTGCCAGCAGACTGCCCCCTCACCCAGCAGCCCGGCAGCTATTCTTTTAGTGGGTTGCGTGTTGGCGTCTCGGTGGTTTTTGAACACGCGCACCAACGCATGCCAGCGAGAAGCGGGGCCGCGCAAATCGAACTCACGAGTGAAGGCCGATGGTGCGTGCGGAGCGTCACCTCTGGTAGCTACGCCTCAGACCCCTTTGACAATCTGTTGAACCCCCTTCCAGAGGTTGTCTCGCTTCGTGTCGCTGCTTCAGCAGGTACGCAACGGACAACCCTCGGCGGGAGCATCGAGCATCGAGGTCGCAGACATTCGGTCCGATGTGCGCGATGAAGCCTTCGAGCGTTTGAAGGGTCTCACTCCCCGACTTACCTCCCGCGAGTGTCCTGCTCTAACCGCGCGAGAGCCTCACGGTACAAGCGCACATCCTCGCCACGAAGGGTCAAGATCACGCCCACTCGCTGCAGTCGTTGCTCAGCCAAATCCGCGCGATCGAGTGCCGCCGCTGCGAGTGCGCCTTGTGTGCGACGCACTCCCCCGCTGACCCACGCAACCACCAGGGCCCCCAGCGTGACGCCAAGCACAGAAGCCAGGGCGAGCGCTGAGTTTCCGAGGGTCTTGCCAGCTCCAAGAACGAGCCCCATAAGCCCCAAAATCGCGGCGGCGATAGACACCAACCACGCACCCACTGCAGCCGTTTGAGCGACCCGATCGGACCACCCCGCGCGGCTAAGGGCCGCAAGCGAGATCTGTCGCCACAGGTCCGCCTCGCGATCAAGCCTGCGCGCAATGGCCACAAGTGAGTCACCCTCAAGCTCTGGAAGATCCGCCCCGCTCATCAGGGACGTGAGCTCACTCTCGCGCGGCGCACTAAACGCTTCTGCCATACGATTTGCACCCCGTCCCATCGTTGAGACCGCTGACTCTGCGCCAGATTTCATCGCGCCCCCAAACGCCGTCGCCACGCTCTGGGCCTGCTGGACGCGATCGATGGGGACGCGCTTGTTCCACGTGTTGGTGGCGCTGTTCTGGGTGCTCGCTCGCGGTGCGGCGCTCTCTGTCGCTAGAGCCCGTGGGGCAGTTTGTCTTGGCGCGACTTCGGGATCTTGTTCGTCTTGTGCTCGCGCGTCGTGTTCTGGTGGATCGTTGCTCATC
>JANNCG010000442.1:0-5624 GCA_031386385.1 Myxococcales bacterium | reverse complement strand
AAGTAGACGTTGCACGATTCGACCAGCGCACGTTCAAGATTGACCCGTCCGTGCACGTGGCCATGCGCACAGCGAAATCGACGCCCCGCGCGAACAATGTATCCCCCGCAGTTGGTGATCGCATTGGGATCAAGCAGCCCTGCATTGAGCGCAGCGATGGCCGTAAAAGGCTTCATCGTCGAGCCAGGTGGATAGATCTCGTAGATGCTGCGATCGATCAACGGATGGGTCCCACGGCGATCATTGAGCTCGCGCAATCGCTGAAGCGAAACGCCCACGGTCATCTCGTTGGGATCAAACGCGGGTCGAGAGTAGAGCGCCAAAATTCGTCCCGTCCTAACGTTGAGCACCACCGCTGAACCGGACGGGTAAGAGCGCTGCTCAAACGCGCGATCCACCACCCGCATCAACTCCATGTCGAGTGTGAGCACAATGTCGCGCCCCGGTACTGGTTCCATCCTTCGATCTGCGCCAAACTGCTGAATCTCTTCTCGCGTGGACAAAATCACACCGCGGTGATCACGATCCACCCGGACCCAACCACGCCGTCCACGAAGGATGTTCTCCCACGCTCGCTCGATGCCCATCCGTCCCATCCGATCGCCAGCGCGATACCCCTCGGTCGGCCGACCGCTAATATCCTCGGCGCTTACCTCGTTAATGTAGCCAACCGCATGCGCCGCCAGCGCTCCAAAAGGGTATGTACGGATCGGAACCGCGATCACAGAGACGCCCGCTAGTTCGTCCTTGTGCGTCTCTAAAATCGCGAGCGTCTCTCGGTCAATATCTGCACGCGCGAGCATATATTGGTCTCTTTTTCGACCATCCGCTCCTCGAACTCGCGCCTCGAGCCGGTCTCGCTCATCCCGCGTCAGCCCAAGATACTCGACGAGCTTCGGAAACACTTCGTCAAACCGCCGTGCGATCCAGCGCGGAACAATATATACATTATACGTCGGACGGTTGGAAGCAATCACCCTGCCCCGAGCGTCTCGAATCACCCCGCGAGTTGAAGGCAAAGACAACTCACGAATAATATTATCCTCTGCATCTTGCGAGTGTTTTCCGCCGCGAAACACCTGCAAATGAACCATGCGCGCGAACAGCCCAAAGATCCCCATGACCGCGATGATCGACATGAGGCGAATGCGCTCGCGAAAATCACCTACACCTGCGCGCCCGAGCAGCTGCATGCGCTAGTTGGCCTCCTGAGGGCTACCGGCGATCCCCGGGATCCGAGCCAACAACGCGAACACGATAGGCGCAAATAGCCCGGTCGAGACGGCTTGCCCGAGGACGACTAACATCGCGTGTCCCACTGCGAGCCGACCTTGTGATCGCTCAAACACAACGTGAAGCGCGACGGTGAGCGCTCCGCCGGCAACGGCTGCAAAAAAGGACAAGCCGAGCTGAAACACTTTGCCGTGCAAAAAGAGCTTCAAACCAGCAACGCGGGACAGCAAAAATAACACCTGCATCAAGAACGTGTTGAGCCCCAGCGGCAGTCCTGAAAATGCATCGACCAGGTATCCCAACACCGAGGCCAAAAGGACTCCTCGTCCCAATCCAACGTCTCCCACCGCCAGAAACAACACGACCGGAAGAATAAAGGACGGATACGCCCACTCACCCACGCCGACGGCATCGCAAAAGCGCGCAAAGATGTTCTGCACGACGAGCAAAACCACGGCCAGCGCGATGAGAACTGCGTTGATCAAGAAGTCCCTCCCCCGCTCCCTGCGCGGGCGGGGCGTCGCTGATTTTGGGGCAGACCGGGACGGCAGTCTTGTTGCGGTGTCGCTAGGATAAGCACGTCATTGAGTCGTGAAAAATCCACAGCTGGCGTCAGCTCGACCTCTTGATACAAACCGAAGTCACGCCGTGTGACTGCACTCACTCGGCCCAGCAAAAGCCCAGGGGGAAACCGGCATCCCAACCCCGAAGTCATGACCGCATCTCCCACACGGACGTCATCAGTTCGCTGCAGGTACTCGACCTGGGCGGAGTATCGATTGCGCTCGCCCGTGCCGTGCACAATGCCCCGGGCTCCTGTTCGCTCAATCATCGCGTCAATCGCGCTGCGCGAGTCCGCTACGAGGGTCACGTTGGCGTAGCGATCCACCACGCTGTTGACCTGACCCACGACGCCGTCAAAGGTCACGACGGGCATTCCAGGTCGCAATCGCGGGGCATCCTGTGTGGTGATGGCTAAGCGAGTGACGCGAAAAAACGGCGACGGATCGCGCGCAACGACCTCAGCAGCAACGGATTCAATTGGCGTCTCGACCCGAAGTTGCAGAGTTCGTCGCAGACGACGGTTCTCTTCAAACGCCGATCGATACCGCTGAGCATCCTGTCGTAAGCGCGCGTTCTCAGCGCGGAGTCGCTCGTTCTCTCGGCGGACTCCCACCAGGTAGATGTAGTCGTCCCAAACCGCAGCAATCCCGCGCGAAACCACCTCTCCACCCTCGTGCAAAAAGCCCGTCGCACGAAGCACCTGACGGTCAACCTCCGTCTGCTGGCCGAGGTCTCGCAGACTCGTGCGCAAAAAGAAAAAGCTCACGCCGAGCAAGAGAACGCTTAACAACCAGTCGCCGTATCGCTTTCCAATTTCCATAGTGCACTGAGGGGGTGTCTTCGCAGCGGCGCCACGTTGACCCTGACAGAAGTGTCATGGATTCACTCGAAATTCAAATACGCAGATTTGGGGAATACCGCAGGAACCAAGGGACGTTTTGTCT
The DNA here is from genome assembly GCA_031386385.1 of Myxococcales bacterium. Lineage (GTDB taxonomy): Bacteria > Myxococcota_A > Polyangia > Polyangiales > JANNCG01. The sequence continues at coordinate 2,883 of JANNCG010000442.1, read as the reverse complement.
CCTTCGGCTCCAAGAGCTACCCTGCACCCATCATGGAAGCCGTACTTTTGATGGGAATCCCTGGCAGCGGAAAATCGACCTTTTGCAAAGAGCGCTTCTTCGAGACGCACATTCGCATCAACCTCGACATGTTGCGAACGCGGGAGCGCGAGAAGCTGTTGTTCGACGCATGTCTTAACGCCAAACAGCCGCTCGTCGTCGACAACACAAACCCCAGCGCGAAAGACCGATCACGCTATATTATTCCTGCAAAAATACAGCATTTTCGCATTATTGTGTTTTACCTATCCGTCGGTATTGACGAAGCTCTTGAGCGCAACGCTCAAAGGCCCAAATCAACACGAGTACCCGCGGTAGGAGTTCGATCCATCCGAAATAGAATCGAGCGCCCGCTTCTCAACGAGGGGATTGACGAACGGTATTACGTCCGTATGGGTGGCGGGGGCACTTTTGTAGTCGAGGAATTTAGCGATGAAATTTGATGAATTGGCCGAGAAAATGAAGGCATTTGAGCGCGCGCATGACTCCTGCGTCCTTCCGGAGATGTACATTGTGGCGCGGATCGATGGCAGAGGCTTCACGCGCCTCACGAAAGAGACGCATTCTTTTGAGCGTCCGTACGACGCACGATTCAGCGAGCTGATGGTGCAGACGACCGAACACTTGATGAATTGCGGATTCAACATCGTGTTCGGCTACACCCAGAGCGACGAAATATCGCTGCTTTTTCACAGGGATGATGACACCTTCAATCGCCGATCACGCAAGATCGTGTCAGTACTCGCCGGCGAGGCGAGCGCAAAATTCTCTGTCCTGCTCGGCGACGTTGGAGCATTTGACTGCCGGATCAGCGAGTTTCCTTCGACGCAACTTGTGATGGACTACTTTCGCTGGCGCAACACGGATGCACACCGCAACGCGCTAAACGGGTATTGCTACTGGACCCTTCGAGACAAGGGCGAGTCCGCTTCCAGCGCGACAAACTCGCTAAAAAATCTCACGGTGACGCAAAAAAATGAGCTCCTCTTTCAAGAGCGAGGGCTCAATTTTAACGACGTCGAGAGCTGGAAAAAACGCGGCATCGGTCTGTACTGGGAGAGCTTCGACAAGCCTGCGATAAACCCGCTCACGCAACAAGCGGTGCTGTCCCGAAGGCGATGCATTCGTCGCGATTCAGAGCTCCCCGTGAAGCTCGCCTACGACGACTATCTAGCAAAAATGCTCTTGAACGCTGGCTAAATACCCGCAGCGCAGAGTCATCCGACAGCGACCGCTTTGAGCAACTCGGGGTGGTCTAAGCTCTTGCCGGCTCCGAGAACAACTGCGCTGATGGGGTCATCGCAGACCATTACGGGCAGGCCCGTCTCTTCACGGAGCAACACGTCGATATTGCGAAGCAACGCCCCTCCGCCTGTGAGCACGATTCCCTTGTCGACAATGTCCGCTGAGAGCTCTGGTGGGGTGCGCTCAAGCGCGGTCCGCACCGCCTCGGTGATCGCGTTAATCGGCTCCGCAAGCGCGTCTCGAATCTCATCACTGTTCACAACGACGGTGCGCGGTACGCCCGCTACCAGATCCCTGCCGCGGACCTCCATCGTCAACACATCATCGAGCATATAGGCATTGCCAATGGTGCACTTCACCCGCTCTGCAGTCTGCTCTCCGACCAACAAATTATAACGTCGGCGCATGTAGGCCATGATCGCGTCGTCCATCTTGTCGCCCCCGACTCGAATGGACTGTGAGTAAACAATCCCCGCCAGAGAGATAATCGCCACCTCGGTGGTTCCACCACCAATATCAACCACCATGTTACCCGTGGGTTCGGTCACTGGAAGCCCAGCCCCAATGGCCGCCGCCATCGGCTCTTCGATGAGATAAACTTCTCGAGCGCCTGCATGCTCGGCGCTCTCTTTCACCGCGCGTTTTTCGACCTCAGTGATCCCAAACGGAACGGAGATCACGATCCGGGGCTTAATCAGCGTCCGACGCGCGCTCGCCTTATCAATAAAGTACTTGAGCATCGCGCCAGTGATCTCAAAGTCCGCGATCACACCATCACGCAATGGACGAATAGCCTGAATTTGCCCAGGCGTGCGCCCAAGCATTTCTTTTGCTTCTTTTCCAACGCTCTTGATTCGACGCACACCGCGATCGGTGATCTCAACCGCGACTACCGAGGGCTCACAGGTCACGATGCCTTTTCCGCGGACGTAGATGAGTGTGTTGGCCGTACCAAGATCGATCGCGAGGTCGTTCGAAAACAGACCACTGATCCAGTCAAACAGCATTCAAAACTCCAAACGAAAAAAGCTCCGCATCTCTTTGTATCTATAGCAGTGAGAGCGCGGACTTCGCAATGCACCGCGTCGTTTGCGAGGATTTCTGGTCAATTCGCTTGCAAGTCGCCCGCGCTTTGACTACGCCCCGCCCCCGATTGCGTAGCACCACGACTGCAACGTCAGCCATCTGTGGCCACACCAACTCGGTGAACGCATGCATTTTCATTGAGCCACTCGCCACGATTGAGCGCCCTTCTCTCACACGAATCGAACAATGACGCGAACCACGCCAATCAGCGGCCCGCGAGTTGCACTGAACTCTCGTCGTGAATACTTCACCCTCCCAAAGCGTTTTCAGGGTGACGGTTTGATTCAGAATGCGGAGACACACATGGGCAAATCTTTAAGACAACCAATCGACTCTACGTGGATTGCCCTCCCCGGGCTCTTTACAGACGACGATCTTGTGGGAGCCCTCGGTATTGACATCTACGCTTTTCCTCTGGTCATTTTGGGCGACCAAGTGCTCTACGGCGTCTACGTCCGCGATGAGTCATGGTTGGATTTGTTCGAGCCATCGGCCGAACGACACTCGACTGAG
>JANNCG010000406.1:0-2024 GCA_031386385.1 Myxococcales bacterium | reverse complement strand
AGCGCGAGCGATTAGACGCGTGGCTCGACGAGCGCGTTCGGTCCACCAAAGCAACGAGCAAAACCGAGCGAATAACCGCACGAAATCGCTTTTTGCTGCACGCGGTGAAAGAGGCCGCTGCCACACTGCTTAACCGACTGGTGGTCCTTCGGCAGATGGAGGCGCTGGGGCTCTCGAAGCCTGCCCTGGTGACCGGCGGGTATAACTCAAAAGCGTATAATGAGTTTCGCTCGTTTGCGCCGTTGTTGTGCGAAAATGACGCGCTCGATGAGACCGAGGGGTATGGGTCTTTGCTGCAGATGGTGTTTGATGAGCTGTCGGTTGAGCTTCCGGGGTTGTTTGGCGATGTGGGACTGACGAGGCTGTTTGCCGTTCCGCCGGGGACGTTGAAAGAGGTGATCGAGAAGCTGGATGATGTCGAGCTAAAGACCGCCTGGACCGACGACACCACCCTCGGCTGGATCTACCAATACTGGAACGACCCCGAGCGCGAATCCCTCGACGCCAAGATCGCCGACGGCGGCAAGATCGAGCCCCACGAGATCGCCTCGAAGACCCAAATGTTCACCGAGAGGTACATGGTCGAGTGGCTCTTGCACAACTCACTGGGTGTCACCTGGCTGGGTATCTGCAAGCGAAATGGCTGGACCGCGCAGGCTGAGAGCGTCTTGAGTGAGCTTGAGACTCGGCGCGCAGAGTGGAGAGAGAAGCGCGAAAAAGGCGAAGTGGCGCTCGATGCGCTCATGCCCATTGAGAGCGAGCTCGAAGAGCGGTGGAAGTACTATGTCCCGCAGCCTACCCTTGCGCACGGGGCCAGCGAGAACGGAAATGCCCTGGACTCGATCCATAAGTTAAAACTGTTGGACCCCGCCACCGGGAGCGGGCACTTTTTGGTCATCGCGTTTGGGCTGCTCGTGGCCATGTATCGTGAAGAAGCGATACACACGGGGGTAGAGATTTCGGACCGCGAGATCGCTGAGAGTATTTTAGAGAACAATTTGTTCGGGATTGATATCGACCCGCGGGCCATTCAGATCGCGGCGGCGGCGCTGTTCTTGAAGGCCAAGACTCTGGCGAAAGATGCGCGGCCGAAGAGCTTGAATTTGGTGGCTCCGGTGTTTCAGTTGGGCAACCTCGCGGTGGGGGATCCGGCGTTGGTGCAGCTTCGCACCGAGCTGAAAGAGCAAGCGGGAATCGAAGAAGAGCTCACCAATCAGCTAGTGAAATCACTGGCAGGCGTGGACTTTCTTGGGTCGCTCTTCAAAGTGGATCGTGCGGTAAGTGAGACGATTCGCGCGCTGGATTTGGGGCGCGTGGTGGGAGCGCAGCTTGGGTTGGGCGAGAAAGCGAGAGAGACCAAGCGCGCGGGCGACTCGGATCGCGTGAGGCTCGCGTTGATCGAGAAGCTGGAGGGATTTTTGGCGGCGCACTCGCGCTCGGAGGATCTTGGTGTGCGGTTGGATGGGGAGCAGCTGGCGGGAGGCGTGAGGTTTATTCGCATCGCGCGCGAAGGTACGTACGATGTGGTGGTTGGCAATCCGCCGTATCAGGGTCTGTCGAAGACCAACGCGTTTGGGTATGTCGCGACGCACTATCCAAAGGGCAAGGCGGACTTGTACGCGGCGTTTTTGGAACGGGGGCTACAACTTACGCGTGATGGTGGAACTTCGGCGATGGTCACGATGCGGGGGTGGATGTTTCTCGGTCAATTCGCAGAGTTACGAAAGGATTTGCTCACGCGATATGACCTAGTTGCGTTGGGTGATCTTGATCGCGGGGCATTTGAGGCAGTGCCAGACGAGGTACTCGCGACCGTCATGTCGGTGCTTCGAGTGGGGCCAACAAAGAGAGCAGCGATCGCCATCCAACCTACGCCGCTCGATGATCGGACGCGGGATTCTCAGCGAACGGGCAGAAAGCGGGCAGCGCTACTCATTCAACGAGGGCGATACGAGTTTGATCCACGCGGGTTTTCGGTGATTGAGGGAGAGCCGATTGTGTACTGGTGGAGCAAGGAGTTTTTG
>JANNCG010000392.1:0-4210 GCA_031386385.1 Myxococcales bacterium | reverse complement strand
AAGACCAGAGCAGCACCGTCGCGATGGGAGTGCGTTCAAATAGCAGCCGTGGTCGCTGGTCACTCGGAGCCAACAGTGTATGCTCAATCTCGTGCGTCTGTGCTGGCAGCCCGTCGAGCGCTGCAATCACCGCGGCACCGTCGGCAAATCGCTGCTCCATATCCGGATGCATCAACTTGGCGACGAGCGCGTCTAGCTCTTGCGGGAGGGTGCCTGCAATCTCACGAATGTGTGGCGTTTCACCGAGCAAAACACCCGCGAGCACCGCCGCGATGTTGTCTCCTACGTACGCCGCACGACCCGTCAGGCACTCAAACGCGACGCAGCCAAGCGCAAACAAGTCCGCGCGGCCATCGATCCCACGCACCCCTCGAAGCTGCTCTGGAGACATATACCCCACGGTCCCGATAATGGCCCCCGTGCGGGTCAGCCCACGGGTCAGCCCACGGGGTCGCGCGACACCAAAATCTACCAGCGTTGCCTGCGATGGCTGATCCCCAACGAGCATGATGTTTGCGGGTTTAAGATCTCGATGCACAATTTTTTGCGTGTGCGCATAGCCAAGCCCAGAGGCGATTCGCTTGAGAATCACCAGGGTCTGCGAAATACTCAAGGGTCTCGTCCTCAGGGTCTTGCTCAGATCCGTTCCGTCTAGCCAGTCCATCGCGAGGTAGGGCTGATGATCGTGCATCAACCCGTGCGCGACGTAGCCGACGATCGCTGGATGCTCGAGCGCCGAGAGCGTCTTGGCTTCGAGCAAAAATCGCTCTACCAGCGAAGACTCTGGGCTGATGAGCACCTTGAGCGCTACGAGCCGGCTTCGCTGCAGGTCCTCGGCCTTAAACACGGTCCCCATTCCCCCTTCGCCGATGTGCGCTAACACTTTAAAACGACCCGCGACGACTTCTCCGACTTTCATGGTTGGTTGTGACTCTACCAAAGACCGAGACTTCGAGGCTAAACCTGAATCTCCCCTATCCGTTTGGTTAGAGTTGCGTACGGCTCATGAAAGCCGCAGTAGTGCAAGGACGCAGACGGACTTGTTGTCGCTGCGGGCTTCAGTCAAAAAAGAGCATTCCCCCTACGAGCAAGAGCAATCGAAGATTGCGAGACAGACAAAGGTGCGACTATGGTCGGGTCATTCGCCTTCCATAGCCGCAGAAAAATCTGAGTGTTTTCGAAGCAATTCGAGACTAACGATTGACGCCTGACATAATTACCCAAAAGTACCTTCACGAACGAGGAAGACATGGCAGACCGCAAGCGAGGGGTGCAAACCCCAGACGACAAAGATCTCAAGTTTGGTGATGAATTGCCGGTGTTGCCAATTCGCAACGCTGTGCTTTTTCCCGGCGCCGTTGCGCCGTTTGACGTGGGTCGCGAAAAATCCGTGGCGCTCGTCGAGGATCTCGAAAACCTCTCACAACCCGTGATCGCTATTTTTGCTCAGCGCGATCCCAACATCGACGACCCCTCAGGTGGCGATTTGTTTACCGTTGGCTGTGCTGCACGAGTGCTCAAGAGCCTCAAGCACTCCACCGGCAACTACTCGCTCATCCTGCAAGGGCTCACGCGCATCAAGCTCGGTGAAGTGACGCAGACAGGGCCTTACATGAAGGCCAAGATCATTCGCGTCGAAGAAGCCCCCATCGTCGATGACGTTGAGGCCGAGGCGCTCGCGATGTCCCTGCGCGAAGTGGCCAAGCAAGTGATCCAACTGATGCCTGAGCTTCCCCGCGAAGCACAGTCGTTGATTGACTCGATCAACGAGCCCGGAGCGTTGGCCGACCTGGTCGCCGCGCAGCTCGATGCACCTGTTGAAGAGAAGGCTCAGCTGATCTCAACGATTGATGTCAAAGAGCGCATTCGTCAGGTGCTCAAGCTGCTCACACGCCAGCTTGAGATCTTGAAGATGCGCGAGCGGATCAACTCGCAGATCAAAGAAGAGATGGGCAAAAACCAGCGCGAATACGTGCTGCGTCAACAGCTCAAGGCGATCAAAGAAGAGCTCGGCGAGGACGAGGGCGATCAGGGTGACCTGGATGGTCTCGAAGAGCGTATCGCGAAGGCGAACCTCCCCACTGAAGCCGAGCAAGTGTCGCGCAAGCAGCTGCGACGGCTGCGCTCGATGCAAGTGGCGAGCGCTGAGTACACGGTGGTGCGCACGTACCTGGACTGGATCTTGGATCTGCCATGGCACAGCCAGACGACGGACATGTTGGATATCGCCAAGGTTCGTATGATCTTGGACGATGACCACTATGGTCTTGAGAAGGTCAAAAAGCGCATTCTTGAGTACTTGGCTGTTCGCAAGCTCAAGAGCGACAAAAAGGGACCGATCTTGTGTTTGCTCGGACCTCCCGGTGTGGGTAAGACCTCGCTGGGTCGCTCGATTGCGCGCGCGATTGGTCGCAAGTTTGTGCGTATCTCGCTCGGCGGTGTGCATGACGAGGCCGCCATTCGCGGTCACCGTCGGACGTACGTCGGCGCGCTCCCCGGTCAGATTATCCAGGGCATGAAAAAAGCCGGAACGATGAACCCCGTGTTCATGCTCGATGAGATCGACAAGATCGGCCATGACTTTCGTGGTGACCCCTCGGCGGCGCTGCTCGAAGTGCTCGATCCTGAGCAAAACAACACGTTTAGTGATCACTACCTTGAGATCCCCTACGACCTGTCGCACGTGATGTTTATCGCGACGGCAAACGTGGCGGACCCCATCCCACCTCCGCTGCGTGATCGTATGGAGATCTTGGAGATCCCCGGCTACACACGCAACGAGAAGAAAGCCATCGCGCGAAGGCACTTGGTCCCCAAGCAGCTCGAAGAGCACGGTATCTCGAGCAAGCAGCTGGATATCACCGATCCGTCCATCGAGCTTCTTGTGGATTCATACACACGTGAAGCGGGTGTTCGTTCGCTTGAGCGCCAGGTCGCCAGTGTTATTCGTGGCGTCGCGGTGAAGATCGCCGAGGGCGATGCGGGCCCGTACGTGATCAACACACAAGAGGACATTCATCCATTTTTGGGTGCACCACGGTTCACTTCGGACATGGCCGAGCGGACCGAAGAGACAGGCGTGGCAACGGGTCTGGCATGGACGTCGATCGATGGAGAGATTCTCTTTATCGAAGCGACCAAGATGCACGGCAGCTCAAAGCTACAGCTCACCGGTCAGCTTGGGGATGTGATGAAAGAGTCTGCGCAGACGGCTCTTAGCTACATCCGCAGCCGAAATAAGGCGCTGGGCTTGCCCGACGACTTTATGGAGAAGGTGGACGTGCACATTCACATTCCTGCCGGTGGCATGCCAAAAGATGGCCCCAGCGCAGGCGTGACGATGTTTAGCGCGCTCATCTCGATGTTTCGCGGGCTCAGGTTGCGCCACGATGTAGCCATGACCGGCGAGATCACCCTTCGTGGACGTGTGCTCCCCGTGGGCGGAATCAAAGAGAAGGTCCTCGCGGCACACCGCGCAGGCGTGAAGCGGATCATTCTGCCAGAGCGCAATCGTCCGGACCTGGATGAGGTTCCACTCGAGATCCGTGAGTCGCTTGAGTTTATCTTCGCGTCCAAAGTAGACGATGTCATGGCCGCAGCGTTTGATGTGAACCCCCTGGATCCCATCCCCGCAGTGGTCGTCGAGACTCCCGCAGCACCTGCGAATTAAGCGGGATTCGGGCGGGTGTCGCGGTGGGGTCTACAATCCGGCGCTCGGGGGAGTAGCGGTCACTGTCGCGCTCTTGCCTTTAACCGTCTCAAGCGCTTGCGCAAGCACTCGATCACGTGCTGGGTCAGCGCTCAATTTTTTCGCTCTCTCAATCGCCTCGCGCACCGCTTGGCCGGACTCTTCGGCAGTGAGCTTGGTGGCAGCGGCCACGAGCGCCAATGCCGCCTGATACACCACGAACGGCCGCTCTGCGTCGGGCTCAAACCGCGCCAAAATCCAAGCTAGATGCTCTGCGTCTGGGGCGACGGTCAGAGTGCTAATCGCAAATAACCGAAGTCCCGGCGAGGTGCTTTGCTGAAGCTCCCCTAGAAAAATTCGTGCGGCCATTGCGAGCGGTCGCATTCTCGCAACGCAGTCATCGAGCCGCGTCGTGCGCTCCGCTCCGGCACGCAACGAAGCACGCGTGCGTTCGTATTCGCGCGCAAGGTTTTCGACTTGCTCGCGGATCACTTTTTCTTCGACCGAAATTGCAAGCTGGCC
>JANNCG010000350.1:0-5252 GCA_031386385.1 Myxococcales bacterium | reverse complement strand
CAATCAGTGCGCCTTCTTCGCGGCCTTCTTCGCGGCCTTCTTCACGGCCCTCTTCACGCCCCTGCTTCACGCCTTCGGCAACGCCTTCGGATTTTGCGCTCTCGACAAAAGCTACGAGTGCGGGGTCTTTGCGTGCCGCCGCAGCTCGAAGCGCGATGGCCACCGGGGGTCCGGCTTCAAAAAACTGAGAGACCACAACGCCTGTGGCGAAGGCCTTGTCTTCGATGACAAAGTCGTTTGCGAGCGTGTTCCATGTGTCGCGGGGAGCGTCGTATTCAGCGACGGTGAGCGTCTTAACGTCCACCAAAAACACTCGCCGACAACCACGGGTGACAAACTTTTTTGCGCGCTTCAACACGCTTGCGCGCGTCTGCGTATCCAGCACCTCAAACGCGATGTCGCAAATCTCGTAGTGACCGTCCGCCGTTTTTGCTGAGCGAAAAATGCAATAATCCGGCGCAATCTCGGTCAGCTCTTCAACGCGAGTGAGCATATCCACCGCACCAATGTAGCCAGGACTGAGCGCGACCGTGAGCACTGCGGGCAATGCAGCGTTGCCAATCGCGTGTGGCGGATTGCTGGGCATCACGTGCACAATCTGGCCCTCCCAGCGCTCGGTATATGTATCCGGCTCAATCGTGTACTCATCCACCGGCGGAAACTTCGCGCCGTTGACGGTGTTCGCGCCGTTCACACCCGGTGCGGCGATGGGTCCGGTGTGCGGTGCACCAAGCGCGATCATGGCGCGGTGATCTGGGGGCTGTTTGGGAACCATACTCGTCTCGCGTTTGTGAGCGTAGCACAGAGCTTAGCGCACCTTCGCGTCGAGCAAAAGCTGACCCAGGTCGACGCGCCAATGACGTGAGCGTGATTGGGGCGGTGTGAAAAATTGCGGCAAGCGCGAGCAGAAGAGTTGGCCTCTTTTGTCGTTCGCTGTGCGCAAAAGGAAAAGTCGCGAGTCAGGATTTTCGACCCCGGCGATGCCTGGCCGTAGGCTGGTTCAGTCGGCGCCTGGGATTGGAATGCTGCCCGATGTATTGATAAAGATCTCACAGCCACCGGTGGGCGTGCGACGCGCTCTGTTGGCGGGACGATACATGAGAAAGGGACAGTGCTCCCGATAGCGGATCCACTGGATCTCATTTGGCGAATCTCGGTACGACCGCGCGGAGTCACCCCAGACAGAGAGCAGCCGGACGCAGGCCGACTCAAAGTTTGTCATGCCGAGCTGAGACACACTGATCTGAATCGTTGGTTCGGTGCCGAGCACAGCGCAACTCCGAGTCGTGAGTGCATGCAGGGCAAACCAGAGATGAACCTCGTGAGTGAGATACAACGCCGCCTCAAGGGACAGTAGTCCGACAAGCGCCGCACGCTTCATTTTCGTGCGATCGGAGAGGAAGAAAATAGCCAGCGACGCCACAACGCCAACGAACAGACGAGACACCACGTCGCCATAAGCGACGACCGCAAGCGCACCGAAAAGCAGGAGCCGCCCGAAGAGTTTTCTCGCCCCTGACCGAACATTCCAACGACGGTCAACAGTGCGCGGTACTCGCAGGTCGTAGATCGCTAGAAGCGCAAAAATGGCGGCGATAATGGTGAGGACTACGATGTGCTGAATTTTTGGAAAGTGGAATGGAAACACTTCGAGTCACCGCACCCAGCCGTTGATGGCTGGGTCCCAGTTGAATATGTTCGTGCCGTTAAATCCCGCTGAACGACCCCGTTGCCCCCGACGAGTCACGCGATTGTCGTATGGACTCGGTCTCGCGTCGCCAGTTGGAATAACGACGACCACACGTTTCAGGATGCCTGAACAGATCCACATCGCAGGATCGCAGCACATCGTCGGTGTGGTGCACCATGGAGTGACTGGTAGCAGAAAATTGGACTGTCTTGTACTCCGTCGGAGTTGGTGGTCGTTTCGTATGTTGCAGACACGCTGCCGAATCACTCGTTCGAGACAGATCACGGCTATCAGCATAGACTTGGTTTGTGAAACGGCAGAGAATGCAAAGTGAAGATCGGGACGGCAGCGCATGAACGAGGCAATTAGGGCAGCGTACTTCTCAGTGCATCGAGCATACAAACTACCAATTTTTTGGCTGGCAATTGCCATTGCATCAAACGGATGTGGCACCAGTGTAACAACGGTTGATGTCATCGCTGACTCTCTTGCAAGTGACTCGACGGCCGCCGACGCAACTTCAATCGATGCCACCATCGATCCACGACGAGACGGGACGAACGTCGATAGCTTTGACGCGATAGAACCGCTCGACCAACGGGACGCGGCGACTCCCATTGAAGCATCGATCGATGCTTTCGAGGAAAATGACACGCCGTTGTTTGACGTTGCAACAGACGAAGCGGGTGGTGACTCTGGCTCGTGCCGTGCCGATTCAAACGCACTGTTCTGCGGAATCAACAACTGCACCGAGTGCCTGGCACCTGCTCACGCATCCCCTCACTGCAACGGCAACACATGTGCACTCGACCTTCAGTGCGAACCGTCGTTCGCCGATTGCGACCTTCAGCGGGCCAACGGATGCGAGGTAAGTCTTGCCGACGATCCGCTCAATTGTCGCTCGTGTGGCACAGCGTGCGCGGTGCCTGCGCATGCGCGAGCAACGTGTACAGCTGGTGTTTGCGATTTCGTCTGCACTGGAGGATATGTTCGACGGGGTGCGCTGTGTGTGGTGCCACCTGTTGGATTGCGACGCCCATTGTCAGCGTCACTGGTCGTCGGAGCGCAACCGCTCTTTCGCTGGGCGCCGATTGAGCCAGCGGAAGCGTACAGAATTGAGATCTGCACCGCTCGTGATTGTGCGGGCGCCAACGTGCTGGAGAGTGCCGTCGTGCGGGGTGCAAATGTCTATCAGATGCGCGATCAACGCTTGAACACACGCATCCATTTTTGGCGGGTGCATGCGTTGATCGGTGGCCAAATTGAGAGCACTTCTGCGACGTGGGAGCTTCGATCCATCAATCCACTCAGCGGCGATCTCGTCGCGAAGCAGCGCTACACTACGCTGCTCGATCTCAACGGCGACGGTCGAGAAGAGATCCTCTCGGATTGTCTCGTTAACAATGGGATGCCTGATCTCGGGGTGGGAGTCTTTGGATTTGTGCCGGGGAATAACGCCGGGGCAAGACTCGCTGTCTTTGACCGAGCGTCAACGGCGACGCGGCTCGGAGACGTCAACGGCGACGGCTATTCTGATTGGTTGGCACGTGCGTATGACGCAATGGGTGTGCCTACGCGATCATACTTGCTGCTCGGGCGAACGAATCTCAACGAAATGATCGCGGGTGCGGTAGCGCTCCCAGAGAATGGCTATTTCTTCAGGTGGGTGGGTGACGTGAACGATGACGGTTTTCAGGACTCGGTCGTCCGTGATCGCGCCGGAGTTGAGGGTCATTTAGTGATTTTGGGCGGCGCAAACGGTCTTGTTTTTCCGGGTGCTCAAGTGTTGGAACCAAACGGCCAATATGTGTATGCGCTATTGGATGACTACGACTCAGACGGGCGCCCTGAGTTGCTCATTGGTGGACAGGATCAACGCACCATTTTCCAATGGGACGGCCTGCAACTCGTCGCCACACCCGCCAACGCTCGCGATGTTCCAGTGTACGGCAGTTCCGTCGGAGACCTGAACGCGGACGGCGTGGTGGATCGCGCTTGGACTGGCAATTCTCCGATCGCACTGCTCGCCTCCGATGGTTCGGTCTCGGGGAACATCACGCTCGACGGCACACTGCAGCACGGATTGTACCAGAAAGGCGCCATGCCCGCTGGAGACATTAACGGCGATGGAATCGAGGACGCCGTTGGATTGGGCGCGGCTGGTCGAGAGATTTCCTGGTGGTTCGATGTTTACCTCGGTTCGCGCGTCCCTGCTGAGTTGGCCATCGCGGACTATTCACTCTCTGTGGTGCCTCAAAATCGCAGCGGCAATGGTCCCAGTTGGATTGGCTTTGGTGCCTCATTTCTAGATTTTCGCGGTGACGGCGATAGCTACCTGGCCATCGGCAAGTATCTCGCCAACATCACCGTTTTTCACTTCACTCGCAACCGCCCCCCCGGCAATCCACCCACTGTTGAGGTCGTGTTTCGACTCAATTCCGCACTTGATAACACATTGGGCGAATACCTCACCCTCGCCCCCTCCACACTTCTCCCATTGCGCACGCGATCGCCGGCATTTTACCCCAGTTCTCGCTTTCTCTGGCCTTCTCTGCAACCCCACGCGCGCTACCGCTTTCTCACCACGCCCAGCGCCCGTGTCACCACCCTTCTCGCCGGAGACTACTCATGACGCCCCACGCTCGAAGCAACCGCGCACATAACTTACGAGTTGTCCGGTTCCCCGTCTTCATCACCCTCGCCGCCATCCTCGCGACGGCAACGCTGTTCGCCCAAGCACGCACCGCGCCCACCGTCCCACTCGGTCCACCCGCTCCCACGCTCCCAACGCGTGAGATTGTGTCGGCGAACGCCCCCAGCATCTTGAGCGACGCGCAACTCGCGACCCTTCACACACGCAACGAACAAGCGCAGCTGCTGCAAATGTTTCCCTTCGACATCCTGTGGGGCCTGCCGTGAACTCTTCACGCTCCTCTACCCTCGCGGTTATCACTTTTACACTATGCGCGCAGCTTCCCTGTTGCACCCGCTCAACCGGCCCGCTGTGTGTCGACCACCTCTGCTTTGACCTCCCGCTTAACACCCCTGTTCGCTCGCGCGAACAAAAGCACAGCATCCTCCCCGAAAACGCCGCTGGATGGATCGATGTGCAAAAATACACGCCACCCATGCAGCCCACAGCCACCCTAGCCACCCTCAGCAATCTGTTTGCACAACGCCATGCGCTCTCATCCGCTGTGCACGTGATCTCGCACCAGACCGCTATGCTTCCGCGAATGAACCGCGAGGTTCCCGTCGTAGATCTCACAATCGAGTGGCACGGAGCAACCTACCGTCGGCGCAGCTGGCTGCTCGCGGGCGACGAAATTCACTCGTGGACCGTGATCGACGTCACAACCCCCGCGACCCGGTGGACCGAGGCCGAGCAAACCCTTGTCCCACTCGTACTCGCGATGCACGCGCTGTGAGCTACTCATACCGCCCGCCAGAGGTCGGGGAAGATTTTAGCGCTGTATCTGAACGAGGAACACCCCGCGCGGACGACAAGACATCCGCGCAAGTGCCCTCGCGAAGCGCTCAGGAGCCCCATCGTCATTGGCAT
>JANNCG010000325.1:0-12194 GCA_031386385.1 Myxococcales bacterium | reverse complement strand
CCCATCCACCGCGATCTGGCACTCTGCCGCCGGTCCAAGCCCGCGCATGTACTGCACCACCAAGATGGGCTGGGTGCCAGAGACCTGAAAATTTCCGTTTGTTTCGAACTCGCAGAACTGCCCCTGGTTAAGCATTCGCGTGCATGCTGCGGGGGCCGCGATGCCATCAAACGTCAGCATCACGCCCGCTCGCTGCGCGATCACTCGAATCACGCTGCTCTCAGTGGCCGACCGGTCTCTAAACTGCGTGACCGCATACCGACGTCCCCACGTTGTGGTCGGAAACAGCTGCTCCTCAAGATGATCACACGCCTGTGTCGCCGCTGGAACATTGGTGCAGTTGTGTCCCGAAAACACCGCAATATTCTCGGTTGAATCGACCAACGTTCCGGTTAAGTCTCCGGCACCAGCGCCCACCAACTGCAGCGCCTCGCCTCGTGCAAGGGCAAACATCTGCTCTCCCATGAGTGTTCTCGCGCGATTGGTGGGATCAAAAACTGGCGTACTCAAACGCACCGTCACCATCGCTTGCCCCGCGGCCTGCGCGCCCACGATGGTGACAAAACCGCCGGCAGAGCCGTTCATGTTCATCACGTTGGGTTGTGCGGCGACAATGTACTGACGCCCGAGTGCGTTTTGAGGCATCAACAACGAAGCATCGTTAGAGAACGAAAAATCACACAGATTGCGTCGCGCCCCCGATGCAAACTCAAGGGGATTAAACTGGTACGCTGCAACGGGTCCTGTGGCGGTCAAATGATAAGCCCCTGTGGGGGCACGCGCGCTCTGCTCTGGAGCCCCGCCGACACCGCAATTGACGTTTGCGTTTCCGGCGAGGGATGTCACCCAAGGGAGCTCAAATGTCTCAACGGTGCCAGCCGCAACGGTTCGTGATCGTGGCGATGCAAGCGCCCCACCGTCGATTCGAACAATCACGTCATAGGCATTTGGATTGGCAACCACCACACCAAATCTAAACCGAGGGTCAAGTGAAGCGTTGAGCGTAATCGTGGGCCAATACTCGCACCCCAGGTACGAGCTGCCGAGCTCGTCACAGCGACGAACGCATCGTCCCGCCAGGCAACTTTCGCCCATCGCGGGATTGCAAACCTGTCCATTGGTCCAAGAGAGCCCATCATCCGCACACTGTTGGGTAGTGTTTGGATCCGCGTCACTGCACCGCTGTTCGCGTGGAGTGCAAGCCGCGCAGCCCACTCCGTTGACACAACTGCGTCCCATCGCCGCGCAGTCAATTTCTTGCAAAAATCCACCCCGTCCGTTGCATTGCTGTGCCGTCTGCGAGCCAGCTCGACAGATCCAAGTGTCCGCTGCACATGGCCCGCCCATGGATCCACTATCCCCGCCACCGTCGGTCCTGACCACAGCACCATCGCGCCTCGATACAAAGCCTCCGGGTTCGTCACACGCGTTGGTGATGAGCAACAAGCTGATCGCAGCGGGACCAACAACTAAACGCGACAACGATAACGACATACCCCCATGGTCGCGAATCGCTTACGAACCTACAAGCGCAATCACTCGCCCTATGGGCCAAGACCTACGGGTCTAAACCAAACGCCGTTAAACCGAAAGGTCCCACTAAATGCGTCTTGAATCCGCGGATCAAGCACGCACATACGTCCCGGAATCCGCGTCCCATCGCCATCCACGCAGCCGGTGATCGCTGGCGGAGTTCGCATGTCGCCGGGTGTGGCAAACACCTGCTCAAGTCCATCTCCATCCAGATCAATGTCCGCGCGTGAGGGTCCAATAATCAAAGACAGTCCGATAAACGGGATCATGATGCGGTACCCGCCGATCATCGCTTCGAGCAAGGTGCTTCGAGGCGGCATCCCGCCGCCACCACCGCCCAGACCTCCAGCGAGCGCTTCGAAGAAGTTCGGCAGCGCAGCGAGATCTCTCATCGGAATCGCGCCACACAACACGCCCTGCGTCATTGACGTGATCCTGCGCATCGCCATGTCATTTTGCAGGGTCCCCGTGATACGCGAGCGCTGTACACGGAAGTTAAAATTCATCCCCGCGACGGGGCTCGGGAGGTTGAGCCGAATGTCCTCAGGGCCTCCACGAATCGCGGAGTTCACGATGCTGCTCTGATAGTTTGCTTGGGGCAACCCCACCATATTCAGCGCTCCACGGTTGATGCGTTGTGGGTTGCCGAGGTCACGGTTGTTGCGGGGATCCATGTCGCCGTCCAGGCCGTTCATAAAGCCCACCCGAAGGTCGGGATCGTTGACTCCCAGGGGGTCCTCCAAGCCCAAAAACGCAAACTGCAGCAGCACCTGCCCGTTTGAAATACCGCTGTTAATCCCAGTATTAATCAGCCCGAGTGCATCTCCGAGCGCCGCACCAAACGCGTTGTCTGGCCGACCATCACCAGAGAAGTCACAGCCCACACTGCCCGAGACGCCCGCAAAGAAAAACGCGTCGAGCCCAATCCCTTGCTCACGTTGGCAGTCCGGAGCGCAACCATCCCAGCGTGTTTGGTTGCCGTCGTCACACGTCTCGCCTGGGTCCATGACGCGATTGCCGCACGTCACAACTGAGCGGCAGTCCATCGCGCAACCGGGAGAGCCATCACACACCTCACCGGTGGACAAATCTACGATGCGATTGCCGCAGCGTTCGTCGCTTTGGCAATCACTCCGGCAGCCATCTCCCGAGACGTTGTTGCGATCGTCACACACCTCACCGGGGTCACGGTTTCCGTCTCCGCAGCGTGCTTCAAAGCGACACATCGCCGAGCACATATCTCCGTTGACGTTGTTGCCGTCATCACAAGACTCGCCGGGATCGAGAATCGAATCACCGCAGCGGGCGACCCGTGTATCCGCGATGACCCGGTCAATTCGCGAAGGGACATCCACCATCGGAACGTCAATCTCTTGCACGTCGAAGGGCGGATCCACTCGATCGATCAGCACAACGTCTGGTCTGACGACCACATTGTCCGTCGGAACATCTCGTCGCCCGCCATCTGGTATGACGGGCGTGAGCAAAATCGTACGCCCGCATCCAACGCTCGAGAGCAGCGACGCGGCGCCCATAAGAGAGATCAAGTATTTAGTGGTGGGTGTCATTGAGAAAGCTGTGCTCCAAAAAAAACTCCAAAAAGGCTGCGAATGCTTGTACCACCATTTTGCCCTTTGCGTACTTTTGGACCGTAAAGCGGGCAATGGCCTAATTTCGTCCCTCGCTTCGCGTCGCAGACGCACCGCTTCGCGCAAATTAGGCCACTGCCCCAAAGCGAAAGGCGCGTAGTTGCTGGTCGTTTCGCAGTCCCTTTAAGCCAACCTAACACTCCTATGACAGACCCTATTGACTCACTTTCGCGAGGATTTCGTCAGAAATTTCTAACTTATCAAGAGCTCACTGAGCAGGTCCACGCTTGGCGCGACGCTTTTCCGCAGCTCGTGCGGGTTCGCTCGATTGGGACCTCGCTTGAGGGGCGCGAGCTGTGGTTGCTTGAGCTTGGGCCAGAGCCCGATCGCGACCGACCCACCGCTTGGGTCGATGGCAACATGCACGCAACGGAGCTGTCTGGATCCTCGGTCGCGCTTGGGATCGCAGAGGACTTTCTGCGCCTTCATCTGGATCCAACGTTTGACGCTTATGGTCTGTCCGCCACAGTGCGCGAGAGTCTCAAGCAAGTACGTGTGTTTGTGCTGCCGCGAATGTGCCCCGACGGCGCCGAGGCGGTGATCACCACTGGGCAATATGTTAGGTCAAATCCACGCGATCGTCGTGTTGGATACCTTCGACCTCGGTGGCTCGCAAAGGACATCAACAACGATGGGCAAGCCTTCTTGATGCGACGCGAAGATCCAACGGGTGAGTTTGTTGAGTCCTCGGTTGTCAAAGGGCTCATGGTGCAGCGAGACCTCAACGATAGTGGTCCCTTTTACAAAGTGTACCCAGAGGGAGTGATCGAAGACTGGGACGGCAAGACCATCCCGGACCCCTATTTTCTTGGCGACAACGACACTGATTTGAACAGGAATTTTCCTTGGCATTGGGCCCCTGAGCCCGAGCAAGAGGGCGCGGGGATGTACGCCACCAGCGAGCCAGAGGCGCGGGCGGTGGTCGAGTTTGTCACCAAGCATCCAACTATTTTTGCCTGGCTGAACCTCCACACTTTCGGTGGAGTGTATATCCGTCCCCTCGGAACGGCTGCAGACAACAAGATGAATCCCAGCGATTTGGCTGTATTTCGTCAGGTCGCTCAGTGGGGTCAGCAGTACGGTGGGTATCCCACGGTGTCAGGATTTGAAGAGTTCACTTATGAGCCTGACAAGCCTCTTCATGGGTCGCTCGCAGACTATGCGTACCACCAACGAGGAGCCATCGCGCTTGTGTGTGAGCTTTGGGACTTGTTCGCTCAGCTGGGATTTGAGAAGCCAAAACGCTTCGTCGACAACTACACTCACCTCACGCGTGCGCAGACTGAGGCGTTTGGCGTTTGGGACGCAGCGCATAACAAAGGCAGGATTGTCCGACCGTGGGTCGAGTTTAACCACCCACAGCTTGGTGCCGTAGATGTCGGCGGCGTTGACTCACGCGTCGGAATGTCCAACCCACCCTTGGAGATGGTTGCGGATGTCTGTAGCAAACAAGCTGCATTTTATCTGCGTTTGGCGGCACTCGCTCCGGCGGTTCGCGTCGGGACTCCCATGGTTGAATCGCTCGGTGCAGAGCTGTACAAGGTCACGTGTGTGGTCGAAAATCTCGGATATCTTCCCACTCACGTCTTGGACTCTGCAGAAAACTTGGCCTTCAATGAGCCGCTTGGGGCTCATGTGCATTTGGAGGGCGAGCTGCGGTTGATGGACGGGCAAACCCCGCAGGTGTTGGGGCATCTTGACGGCTGGGGACGAGGGCTTTTCAGTGGTGCATTTGCGCTGTTTTTTCAGCGCTCAAAGGGAAGCGTGTCGCGCAAAGAGCTGTCTTGGGTCATTCGTGGTAAGGGCACGTTTGTGATTCACGTCGAGAGTTGTCGCGTTGGTTCGTATGAGCAGCGCGTAGTGATCGGATGACCTTCTCTCGCAGCGTTTGTGTTCGCTCGACCCTGTTGGGTTCGCTGAGCGCTGTGCTGCTCTCTTGTGGTGGGTATGCCGCCAACACCCGTCCTGTGACGCTCACATCGCGCGTTGTGGCTGTGGATCAAGCTTTTGAGCGCGCACGACAAAATGCATTTGAGCGCAACCCCACAGCGCTGGCCGAGGCTGAGCGTGAGCTTCGAGGGATCCTTGAGAGGCACCCAAACGATCCTCTTTTGCCCGTCGTCCGCGTGTTGTTAGCGAGGGTTTTGGTCGCAGAAGACAAGCTCAATGAGGCCCGTCGAGCGCTGCTCTTTGACGACGCTCACGTGGATCCAGATATCACGGTACGCAAAGAGTTGGTCAACGCAGTACTTGATGTTCGCACGGCTGAACGTGCAGAAAACACGAGGGATCACTCCGCTCTGTTAGCGCGGGCGTACGCGCGGTTGACGCCGTTGCTAGGGACTCGTCCAGACACTGCAGAGACCGTTGAGTTGTCCTGTGCGATGGCCGAATGTGCGATGCAGCAGCCGCCCAACCAAGCCATCCAGCTGCTCGCCCGGGTGTTGGCCCCCGTTGAGCAGGCAGAGCTTCGTGGGACACCGTGGGTTCGAACGGGGCTTCGCTGTGAGACCGCGACGAGTCGCGAGGGGTTGGTACGCGCGTTGGCCGAGCGGGTGACTGAGCCCGATGCGCTCACCGATGCGATCGACCAATCACGCGAAGGCTCAGTTCTACGCCGCTATCTCGCAGAGCGATTGCTTGTGCTCATTGCTGATCGCCCCCAAGAGACCTCACGGTACATGCAGTGGTTGGCGGATCTTCCAGACGATCGCGCAACGCAGCGCTCGTCGGCGAACACGTCACAAAACACGATTGTCCTGGGGGTTCTTGCGCCGATGTCTGGACCGCGTGCTTCGGTGGCAACCAGCTTGCTACGAGGTGCTCAGCTTGCGATCGACACGATAGGCACCGTGCAGCGGGTGAATGTGCGCATTGTGCTTGAGGACGAAGGGGACTCACCTACACAAATTTCAGCGGCTATTGAGCGGCTGTTTCGGCAAGGCGTGCGCTCAGTCATTGGGCCGACGAGAGCCGATTTTGCACCCAGCGCGGCGATCGCTGCGCAGTCTATGGGGGTCAATTTGTACCTCCCCAACGCGGCTCCAGGTGTGGAGCAAACGGGGACTTTGGTGCAACGAGTGGGAGCAAACTTTGACGAGCGGGCGTCGCTACTGGCTTCGTCCATGGCCCACGTTGGTCACTCTGCGCGGGTCACAGTGCTCACGTCCACTCTTACAGAGCTGCTCGCAGACCGCTGTGAAGACGGCTTGCAAGAGCGAGCAGTGGCGTACCAAAGGATGACCTGGGACGGACCTACCCTGCATCAGAGCTTTGGCAACCCGGTGCTAGTTGCGGGGATATTTGGCGCCGAAGCGCGCGCTAGTATTGCTGAGCATTCGGCGCGAAGCCGATTTTTATGGGTGATCGATGCGCTCGCTGCGCGGGGTGATCGGGTAGAGACTTCGAGTGCTCACCATGAGCGCTCGGACCACAGCGAGCATGGTTCAACGCCGTCACGAAGCGATCTGCGATCGGTGGGCGTTTGGGTTGGGCTTCGAGCGGGTGTCGGATTTGCGCCCATGTTGCAGAGATTTTGCGCTCGCAATGAAGAGAGTCCAGACGAGTTTGCGCTGATGGCTCATGACGCAACGGTGCGCGCGGCGTTGGGCGGTGCGGGGGCGGCTGTGCTCGGACCGCTGTTGGCGCTCGATCCCTCGCTCGTGCTTGTAGGCGCTCAAATACGAGCCAATTTACAGTGGAATGACTCTATGCCTGCGGCCGCTGCGCGGTGCCCTTGAGTGTTCGTGAGTGCCCGTGAGTGCCCGTGATTGTCTTTAAGTGCACTCGATCATGACGACTTCTGTTCCGGCGGGGGGCGCGATTTGAAACAGATCGGTTTGTGGGGGAGGGGTGCCGTAGATGTCGTCGTCGGGTGAGGCTGTGGGCGCCGGCGGCTCGCCAGGCTCGATACGGTCAAATCGCACTTGCATGTCGACGTCTTCACGGGCCATCAAGATTCGCACGCGTTCGGGATAGGGTTGCTGTTGTATGATGCGATAGTTTTCGTACGTAATCTCAGCTCGAACACCGCGAGCGTCGCGCAAGACCATACGTGACACACGAGGCGCTTGTCTATCTGGCGGCAGTGCCCGTTGGTCATCGGGCAGCTCAAGCTCAAGGCGGTTGGTGCGACTGTCGGCCATTCGAAGATCAAGAACGTAGTGGCCCTCTTCCCATCGAACAGGCCCCACCGGCGTTCCAAGTTCAGGAATCCCGCCCGAGAGAACCGCGGCAATCTCCCGCGCCTCGAGCGGAATCCCCGCGAGCCTCTGTGCCGCACACGCTCGCGCGGGCCCAATGGCATAGTTGGTCCCTTGCAGCAGGCCAAACCGCGTCCCGTCGGTGACCAAAGAAGAGACCAATGTCCCAAAGGCAAACATGTCAAAACGGACTTTATCCGGGGCACGGACAACAATCGAGACCTCTCCTCGAACCCGCCCATTGCGGCCAAACTGATCCGCGCTCCCATGTGCGCGGAGCGATCGCACCTGATTGGCCCGATCACTCAACACTGTCGTCACACGAAGTGGATTGGTGATGAGCCCCCCAATAGGCGCCCCGCGTTGACACCCCGAGCACGCAGGCATCAGGAGTGTGAGCGCGAGATGAAGAGAAAACTGACGAGACGCTTTGACCTGCACGCTGGCATCCTACGCTCGTGTGGAGCAGAAAACGCCCTTGTTGTTCGCACGGCTGTTCTCAAGTGCACAGCCCAAACGTGAACAGTCGTTAACACATCATCGCGCAGCCTCTCAGACCTAACATATGGAAACTAATTGCTAATATTTGATTCGTGAAAGCTTCTCTTCGCTGGCACGTTGCCTGCTACGCTAGTCTGTACGACTTCTAAGGAGCCACTCGAACTATGAACACTCTGCGATCTGCCCTCGCCATCTCTGCCTCTGCCTTTTTGCTTGCTCACTGTGGGGGCAACAACGGCACGGGTTTCATAGCCGCAGGCTCTGTGGTGGTGCAGTTCTCTGAGGGGGCCGGCGCGCCATCAGAGACGGGGCTGCGGTTTCAGTCGCAAGTTCGGATTGACCCCACGCTTCCGTCGGGACGAACATCGGGCGTGATTGGCTCGTGCAGCGTTGGCCCCAACTCGCGCACAGTTGAGATCGATCAGGTCGGCGGCGATGCGCTTGGATTCAAGAGTATCTCGGTGATGATGCCCGATTGGACTCAAGACACGTGTGTGACTTGCCAGCACGGGACCGTGAACCTGACCGTTGGCACAACGAGCTTTGTCGGAGACGAGACACGTGGAGGGATTGTCGCTCCCAAGTGCATCTTAAACGCCACACGCCGTGGCTCATACGGAATGGAGCTCACCGTCATGTGCACCGCCCTTGAGAGCAACGGAAAGCGCGCGTCCATCAACGCCACGTTGCAGTTGGACAACTGCAACGGCTCGATGACCCGCAACTAGCGTAGCCGCTTTACGGGGTAAAACGCAGGCTAAAATCCAATCGCAATCGCCCCAGCGGGGATCAATGACAGCATGACTCCCTGAGCCCGCGTGTCGTTGCTCTCAGAGCTTGCCCAAAACAGGGTGGTTAACACTTCAAGCTCTGCGATGGCAGCTATGCGACCAAATCCCACGCGAAGACCGAGCGTCGCTCCCAGCTCAGCGCGATGCAGAGTGCCTCGCAATAGCCCCATCGAAGTGGCCGAAAACGCAGGATGCGCGACGGTCGCTGCGCCGTACAAATAGCCCACACGAGCGCCGATCCAGAAGTCGTAAATGTCGCTGCTGGTCCGGCCGATTTGCGTGGTGACCTCTCCTCCAGCGATCATCGCGTCCCGAAGGGTGGCGCCGGGGAGAGCGACCCCATAACTTGCAAAATCGTAGCCTCCACGCACATTGCCGCCCAACGTCCAGGTCCACTTTGCGTCTGGATCCTGCCAAAATGCGTGACGCACCCCAACGCGAAGTCCGCGAAGCGACAGCAGCGCGAACGCAAGCTCACTTCGCTGAGGAAGTCCGATACGCACCGCGAGGTACTGGGCTGTTCCATTGGCGGCGGGTGCGAACACTTGCAGTGCTTGTGTCACTGCAGCCCGGTCCGCGATGGTCACGTTGTTGGGGTCTGTACGTACCCGCTCATTCGCGGCCAAAGCGTTGGCCAAAACAGGCTCGGCGACGGGCGCGGTGTATGAGCCGCCAACATCGATCGAGGTGTGGCCAGAAGGCAGCGTACGGGCGGGAGCAAGTGTGGGGCTGCTGTGCGCGCAGCCATAGGCTTCACACAATACCAAAACGGACAGCGAAAAGACACGTAAAGCTGGGTGGGCAGGGCTCATGGCAGGGCTTGAATTGGCGCTGCCGCCAAAGCTCTACTTGCGAAACCGCGAAACATAGTTGTTGCTGCTAGCACGTCCCGCGAGGGCTTGGTCGTCGGGATGCAAACGGACCGCGCGAACAATCAAATCAGCCTCAGTCTCAAGGTGTGCCGGGTTCGGAAGGCAGCACTCGACGGGGCAGACAGCCTGACATGCTTCGTGATCGAAAAAGCCCACACACTCAGTGCACAGCTCGGGATCGATCACATAAATTTCGTCGCCCTCGCTGATCGCGTCGTTGGGGCATTCGGGCTCGCAGGCTCCGCAGTTGATGCAGTCAGAAGTAATATAGGTAGACATATCGAGGTACTCTTGCTGTGAGATTCGTTGCGCTGCTCTTTGTCCAAGGACAACGGCTATGTAGACGGACTCTGTCGGCTCGTCAATCAGCAGAACTCTTCGCAGGGGTCGCGTGCCATTGCGAGGGCTGGATTGGGATTTGGTTTTGGTTGTCAGTGAATTCTCAGACCAATGCGATTCAGCCGCACCGAAGGACCACCAAGCGTCAGACTTGCAGTGCGTACAAAGTTACACAGTGACCCCCAAAGTGCTGATCGAAGCTTCTAAACGTCGATAATGACAACACCACCAGGCTCTTCTTCTTCATCCATTTCGTCGGGACGAAGTGGAAAAGGCGCACTGGTGGGAAGGGGCAACTCGAGTCGAGGCTGTTCTTCCTGGCGACGTCGCTGCTCTTCTTCGCGTTTTCTAATCTGATCGATGATGAACGGAGGGAGCATTTACCTCACCAACCTAACTTCGAGAGAGAGTTGAGAATCAACTACAAACTTGCACTAGCGTGCAAAGGGAGTCCTCGTCAAGATAGCGCGCGTATCTCAATTCGCAATTGTCCGAATCGTCCAGGATCGTAGCAAGACACGATTTTGTGTTCCAGAGATAGGGAGCCATTTCTGCGAAAATCTTGTGAATCGGTGAATTGCCATCCCGACTGAGATGTCACGAGTGCGTCATAAATTCATCGACTCACCGCAGCACGACGAGCTTGTTGCTCGGGATGTCGCAAACCTTCTGTGCGGCGAGCGCAAGAGCTTCTGGAGCGTCGGGCCAAAAATGAGGAATTCGCTCAAGAATTCCCCCGCGAAATACGTCGTACAGCCCCAGCGGAGCCAAGTGCACATACCCAATGTGGCACCGACAGGTCGCCACCGAGCAGACCGAAGGGCTTAACGCAGCCTCAAGCGCCATGGGATCGTCGTTGATGTTTCCGAGGACCGTGGGGTCAAAATGACATCGACGCACAGCACCCACGCCATCCACGGTGATGGCGTCGCTTCCGGCGTGACAAAGTTGTCCCTTGGAAGCGTACTCGCTTAAATTGAGCGCAAAAAGTGGGTCAATCGCTGTCCACTGAGCGAGCTGCTCAGGGGTATAATACCCGTCTTCTCGACGATACGCGTTCGCCCACAGATACACCTTGTCTGACAGCGCCTTTCGCAGCTCAAGCGCAAGGGGGTAGTGCTCGTGTGTCGCGACAATCCCAACGGAGAACCGCACGTGTTTTTGCTGCAATTGCAGGCATTTTTTGACGAAACGCTCAAGCGAGACCTCCGTGGGGTGAAAAGTGCACCACAAGGCCACACGATCAAGTGCACAGTCATCAAGCCAATCGAGCCGCCCCGAGAGGTTTGTCTGCGCGCACACCTTCGCGATGCCACTAGCGTGTGAGAGCGTCACAAACGCGTCTTGATACCACTTGCGAACAAGCGCCTCACCCCAAGGGGTAAACAGCACCGCGAGAGGACGTGCACTTTGGTTTGAAGCGCAAGCCCATCGCACAAACCGTTGCAGTGCTGCGCGATCGACTTCGAGCTCTTCAGGGCTCTCTGTGTGCTTTGCAAATGGGCAGTACGTGCAGCCATAGTTGCAAGACGATAGCGGGCCTCTGTACAGGACCATGCGCTCGACAGGGGCGGTCATCGCAACGAAAACTCACTCATCAACTGCCGCACGTTGGGCGAAAACAGACGTGGTCCCACCAGATCTGAGAGTGCAAGTCCTCTCTCAGTGAGCACAACGTGCTGGCCCCGTCGCTCGATGAGTTGCTCGGTCATCATGGGCGCAATAGAGTCGATCGAGTCCTCAAGTGAGCTGTGAAAATGCTGGTAAAATGTACGCTCATCAAGACCCTCGTGAGTCAATAAGAGCAACAGAGCATGGCGTCTCAGCTGCTCATCCGCGTCCAGCACAAAGCCGTATCGAGCGGATGAAAAATCACTCTCACCCCGTGCGATGTAGCTCTGCAAGATGTCGCGAACGCTCTTGGTCGCCACCGCCCACTCTTCTGAATAATGCACCGAGGTTGTATAAGAGCGCGCGCCGCAGCCTAGGCCGACCATCGCATCCCGCTGACACGCATAGGTCGAGTCTGGGCGTTGAGAGCCCACTCGCTCAAACATCCGCATGGAGCGCTGTGTGTACCCCTCAGACAGCAACAAATCACGACCCTCACGGTAGCGAACCTGCCGCTCGGGAGCGTGGTGGTTTCTTCGAGCGACGGCCGCATGCGTTGGCGCGACATCTCAAGCAGTCCGAAACGCGAGATGCGACCGAGCTGAATGCGCGCGCGATCGCTTTCAAGCACTTCGCGAATCTTGTTTTCAACCGCTTTCTGGTTGCGCGCCGCGGACATGTCGATGAAATCGATCA
>JANNCG010000301.1:0-4418 GCA_031386385.1 Myxococcales bacterium | reverse complement strand
CACCGTTCGCGCAGCCGCGCTGCGGACGATCTCGGTTACGCCCATCAATCCGACGCTTGCCGTTGGGACGACACAAAACTTTCAAGCCACTGGCATCTTCGATGACGGCTCAACGGCAGACCTCACCGCAGTGGTCACCTGGACTTCGAGCGATCCGATGGTTTTGAGTGTGGCCATGGGCGGTACCGCTCGCGGTCTTGCAGGTGGTGCAGTGGCCCTCAACGCGTCTATCTCAGGGATCACAGGGACCACCATGGTGACGGTGACCGCAGCCCGATTGATGACCATCACGGTGGCTCCTGCGGCGAGCACTCTGTCCATTGGCGCAACCGTCGCTCTTCGTGCGACTGGGCTATTTGCTGACGGATCTTCGGTAGACATCACCAGTTCGGTCGCTTGGACCTCGTCGCAAAACGCGACGGCTTCAGTGAGCAACGCGGCGGGATCGCAAGGTCTTGTCACGGCCCTTGTCGCGGGGATGGTCACCATCACTGCCACACAGGCAGGTGTCACTGGGACTGCAACGGTCACCGTCTCGCCCGCAGCGCTGACGCGTATCACCATCACCCCGGTCAACCCCTCGACTGCACGAGGGACAACCATCGCGTTTACCGCCACTGGAACCTTCAACGACGGATCTTCACGCGACATCACGAGCACTGTCACGTGGAGCTCGTCCAACGCAATGGTTGCTTCGATCAGCAACGCCGCAGGCTCTAACGGCTTGGCCTCGGGCCTCACCGTGGGCAACGTCACTATCACCGCTACTTTGGGCGCAGTGACCGCGACCACTCAGCTCACCGTCACTGCGGCGACCCTGCTGTCGATCAGCCTGTTGCCTGTCTCGGGCTCGCTTCGAGTCGGCCAAACCATGCGCTTTATTGCTCGTGGAACGTACTCAGACAACACAACCGCAGACATCACAACCATGGTCACATGGACTGCATCCAACGCAGTGGTAGCGGGCGTTAGCAACGCTGCAGGCTCGCAGGGGACAACGACCGCGCTTGCTGCTGGGATGACCAACATCGTCGCGACGCTGGGGGCAATCTCAGGCTCTGCTCCGGTGACCGTGGTCACTCCGATGTTGATCGGGATTCAAATTCAGCCACTGTCGCCGCGAACATTTGTCGGACAAGTGGTGATGTTCACCGCTGTTGCGCGCTTCTCTGACGGCAGCACGCAAAACATCAACCGAACCGCCGCGTGGACGTCTTCAACTCCTGCCGTCGCTGCGATCAACGCGCTGGGTCAGGCGCTCTCGCTGGCTGAAGGCAGCACCTCGATCACCGCCACGTACATGGGCTTCACAGCTTCAACGACCATGACTGTGGCCAACCCGGTGCTGATCTCTCTGCAGATCTCGCCGGTGAACCCCAGCATTCGCGTGGGAAATATGCTGCCATTTTCTGTTTCGGGTATCTACTCGGATGGCACCTCACGCAACCTGACCAACCTCGCAAACTGGTCCTCAAGCAACGTACCGGTAGCCCAGATCACCAACGGTGGTGGCGGTGGCCCTGGGGGCGGAATGCGCGGAGTCGCGACGGGCGCCTCTGCGGGCATGACGACCATCACTGCGACGTACATGGGCGTGAGCTCGACGCAGATTCTTACGGTGACCAACCCGGTGGTGGTTTCGCTTACGGTCTCACCCGCGATTGACACGCAGACCGTCGGGACCATGCAGCAGTACACGGCGTCTGCGATCTTCGACGACGGATCGTCGCAAAACGTGACCGCGCAATCGACTTGGACTTCGAGCAATCCGCTGGTAGCTCAGATCACCAACGGCGGTGGCGGTCCTGGCGGCGGAATGCGCGGGATCGTGACGGCGCTAACAGCAGGCACTGTGACCATCACGGCGAACTACATGGGTGTCACAGGCACCGCTCGCTTCACCGTGAGTGCCGCAGTCTTGATGTCCATCACCGTGTCGCCAGCGACGGCGATGATCGGTGTTGGTGGGATGCAGCAGTTCACTGCATCCGCGATTTTCTCTGACGGATCGTCGCAGAACATCACCAACATTGGCACCTGGACATCCAGCAACGTGATGGTCGCGCAGGTGACCAATGTGGGTGGGATGCGAGGTCTGGCGACTGGACTCACCGTTGGCAACGTGACCATCTCGGTCAACTACATGGGGATGAACGGAACCGCGATGTTGCAGGTCACTGCGGCGGTGCTCATGTCGATCCAAGTGACGCCGTTGAACCCGAGTGTTCCGGTTGGGACGATGTTGTCCTTTCAAGCGTCTGCGATCTACTCGGATGGAAGTTCGCGCAATGTGACCCAGCAGGTCACTTGGGTGTCCTCCAACGCGATGATCGCCAGCGTGAACAACACGATGGGACCGCAGAAAGGGTTTACGCAAACCCTCGCCGCGGGCAGTACAGAAATTCGCGCGACGCTTGATGGTGTCACGGGTTCGAGCACGCTTCGGGTCACCAACGCGATGCTGCTTCGGATTCAAGTGACACCGTTTACACCGCGCATTCCAGTGGGCTTTCCGGTGGCGTTTACCGCGACGGCGCTGTACTCCGACGGGACCAACTCGGACGTTACGCAGTTTTCGACCTGGACCTCGAGCACCCCAGCGACGGCTCAAGTGAGCAACACGGTGGGGACCAAAGGTCAGACCCAGACCCTCGCCATGGGCAACACCATGATCCAAGCGCAATACAACGGGATGAGTGGCAACACCACCCTGACGGTTACCAACGCGACGCTCACCACCATCACGGTTGCCCCCAACGTCGCCAGCGTAATGCCTGGTGGAATCCAGCAGTTTACCGCCACGGGCAACTTCAACGACGGCAGCACATTGCTTATTACTGATCTTGTCACGTGGCTGTCCTCCAACCCAATGATCGCGGATGTGTCCAACGCTGGCGGTTCTCGCGGTCAAGCGACGGGCTTCAGCGCGGGGATGGTCACGGTCTCTGCCCAACGTGGTGCTGTCACCGGCACCGCGACGCTCACCGTTCGCTAGCGCTTCAAGTGCGTGTGAGCATTGGCTTCACGCCAGCTTGACTGCTAGCATCTCGTCTCATCCATGAGCAATTATCGAGACGAACGCGAAGCACTCGCCGCTGAAAACGAAGCGCTTCGACAAGAGAAGCAACAACTGCAGGGCCAGCTAAACTCGGCCCTTCAGGGCCACCCTGTTGTGCCGCCACCTGCCGCGAACCGTGCGCCCATGATGATCGCGACGATGGTTGGCGTGATGATGTTGGGAGGCGTGGGGTCTGCGGTCTTTTTGCTGCGATCCAACGGACCCACTCCGCAGCCCGTCGCGATCAGTGAGCGTCAACCGGTCGCGGCCCCACCATCGCCGCTGTTAATCGTGATGCAAGCCAACGGCAACGTCGTGTTCAACGGCCGATACACCGCGACCACGGACTTTGACACCCCACTGCGCGCCATCGCGGGCTCGCAAAATGCTGCCGAGACGCGGGTGCAGCTCGCTGCGGATGACTCAGTTCTGCACTCGCGGGTCGTTGCGGTCATGAGTGCCGCGCGAGCTGCGGGGTTCACGCACATTGCGATGCTGGGTCAACCAAGCCAGTAGAGTCGTTGGCTGTGCTACAGCCACACGCTGTCGCGCGGAACGGCGGAGTACAAGCGCGCGGGTCTATGAGCACCGCGGCGCATTTGAGTGGTCTCTTTCACCAGCTTGAGCGCAGCAATCCTTCGACGAAACGTCACTTTATCAAGCGCGCGACCAAGAATCGCCTCGTACACGTGCTGCGCTTCGGTGAGCGTAAACGCCGACGGAAGTAGTTCAAACGCGAGGGTTGTGGACTCGAGTTTTCCGCGAAGACGACTGAGCGCGGTGGCCAAAATTTTGTCGTGATCAAACGCGAGCGCAAACGCGGGCTTGCTGGCTTTTTTCACGGCAATCCACTCAGCGTGCTTCGCGTCACTGCCGCCTTTTACCGTGTCCAGTCGATCCGACGGCAGCAGCGCCATGTGCGCGACAGTCACCACGCGCCCTCGTGGATCGCGCTTGGGAGCAGAAAAAGTATACAGCTGCTCAAGGTACACATCTCGCAGCGATGTCTCTTCTTCAAGCTCGCGCGCCGCCGCTTGTTCGACGTCTTCGTTTGCCAAGACAAAACCGCCCGGCAGAGCCCAGCATCCCTCAAACGGAGCGATCCCTCGCTGGATCGCCAGCATGTGAAGCGCGCCATCGCGCATCGCAAACACCACAATGTCCACTGTGAGCGAGGGCTGCTCGAACTTGGCCTTGTCAAAAATCAAGTGACTGAGACTCCCAACGCGCGTGACGATTGCAACAAAACACCCGCGTCGAGCATGTCCTTGAGTGCCGCCTCGGTGGAGTCTGGTGCGACTCCGGCGATGGCATCGTCTTCGACAATCTCACGGCTTTTTTCAACGTCGTTTGTCTTTGA
>JANNCG010000176.1:0-3836 GCA_031386385.1 Myxococcales bacterium | reverse complement strand
TGTGTCCAAACCCGGCACCAAGCCAGAGCCCACCCTGACCATCCGCGTCGTACAACCCCGCGTGAACGACATACGAAGCGATAAACGGATACGTCACGGCAGTGATGACTTGGTTTGACGCAGAGTTGCTTGAGCGATAGATCATCTGCCGCAGCACTTGCCTAAATGGACTTGTAAAATCGCTGGCAAATGCGTGTGAAGCCTCATCATAAAACATTACGCGGTGTCCGGGATCCGATAAGCTCAACGCGATCTTTCCGGCGCGCACATCGGCGCGTAGTTGAAAGGCCGCCCCAAGCGCCGCCACCTTCGGAACACTCGCCGCATACAACATCTGATCCGGTGCAACACCGGCAAAGGGAACATCCCCATTCGGGCTGCTGAGATCTGCAAGCGACGCTCCAAAACGGCGTTCGCGCACCATCGCGGTGAGATCAAGGCGAAGCACCGTTTGGTCGACACAACGTTGCAGCGAGCTTGAGGGCACAAACCGCAGCGCGGGGGCCACTGGTAGCGTGTGATCGAGCGCGACTAACCAGGGCGCCTGCGGGGTGCGCCCCGCGGTTCGTCCCGCGATCTGCTGCGCAGAGAGCGGCGACGCACAAATGAGCGCAGAGAGCGTGATACGTGAGAGCATGTGGGTTGTTGGCTGCACGCGCT
The DNA here is from genome assembly GCA_031386385.1 of Myxococcales bacterium. Taxonomy (GTDB): domain Bacteria; phylum Myxococcota_A; class Polyangia; order Polyangiales; genus JANNCG01. Next base: position 3,176 of record JANNCG010000176.1, on the reverse strand, counting down.
TAACTGAGTCAACCTACGCTCATCAAGGGGTTGGTTCAAGTGAGATGGGAGGTGATGGGTGGCAGCAAATGGGCCAAATTCTTAACGCGCGTTAAGCGATCTAGCGCTGTTTTCATGCGGTTTCATTTTTTGAGCCCCCTCGATTTTGGGCACTTTGGGTCAGCCCAGGTGGGTGTCGATCGTTGATGGATGACGCTGTGAAGCTTCGTCGACAATGATAGACCACGACAGACCACTAGAGCGTCTGTTCTTTGCGCTGGGTCATGTCGTTGATCTCAGCTTCAGTGAGCTGAACCGCGCGCACGTTCGCAAGGACTTCGGTGTGGCGGCAAAGCTGACAAGTCACGACGCCGTTTTGCACCACGCAGTCGGTTTTTTCGCAGTTTACGCAGCGCTTGCCCGAGTCCATTTCGCTCATGCGTTTGCGAGCATCGTATTTGCGCCACTGCCAACTGGCAAAGACGAAGAGAGCGATGGTGAGATACGCCAATATTCGCATGAAGATTTGCGGGTGAGTGTGCAACAAGTCCGAGAGTACCGCCACGGAAAATTCCGTGAACAGGGTCGCCTCAACGCCCCTCCGAGTCTGTGACACTCGTGGCCGATTGACGGCCCTGTACGTGTGGGACTCTGTTGGTAACGTCGGGCGGGCTGAATCAAAGCGCGTGAGCCCTAAGACGTCGTTAGCGTGACCTCACTCACGACCGACGCTTGAGTTTTGCCTTCGCCAGTTCTGCTTCGAGAGAGCGAATTCGCTCTTCTGCCCGCTCACGTGCTTCGCGTTCACGTTCTTTTTCGCTGCGCTCACGTTCTTTTTCGCTGCGTTCGAAGACCTCACGCTCGTCGCTGCTCAAAAATAACTCGTCACCGGTTGGACCCAAGCCAAGACGAAGCAGTCTCGCGTCGCCTTTGCCCACAAGTCGCAACCAACAACAGAGCGACTGACTGTGGACTCGGTCTTCGTTGCTCTCAACTTCGCGCGACCACTGCCCATTTGTGCCACGACGCCAGATCTGCCAACGCACTCGAACGCGTTCGGGTTTTGCACCACTAACAGCCGCCAGTTTAGGCGCTTCTGGATCAAAGATCACCAGCTCGCGCACACCCGTTTGCGCATAGGCTCGCGGAGTCTCTTCGTAGTCTTTGTCCACGTCTGAGCTGACAATTTCGAGGGCGAACAGCGGTGGACACTCAAGCTCCCACAGGCGCCAACACGACGGAGCGAGCGTCGGATCGGTCTTCGGCAACACATACACATCGGGAGCCAAGCACTTGTGCGTGTCGCCTTCGCTGTAGTACCAAAACTGATCTGCGCATGAAAATAGCGGGCTTTGCGACCGCAGCGATTTGTACCCTTTCGCTTTGAGCAGCGATCCTTCGCTCACCTCGCGCAAAAATCTCTTGATCAACAAGAGCAAATAAATCGACATCAATCGTTGCAGCGTGCTCTCTGCCATATGATCCGTGTCCCGATAGACGATCCCCAGTCGATTCGATGGCTTCTTCGCAGCAGTCGTCATGGGTCAGAGTTCAGCACAGCGCTGTCCCCTTTGCAACGAACGCTGTGGATTGGCACTCTTGGGGCAAAAATCGGCCAAATCCTTAACGCGCGTTAAGCGATCTACCGCTGTTTAATACGGTTTTCTTTTTGGGCCACCCGATTTTTGTACCGCGCACGTTAGCGGGGACTTCAGAGTGACCGCACAGCTGACAAATCACCGTGCCGTCCTGCACCACGCAATCGGTTTCTTCGCAGTTCACGCAGCGCTTTCCTGACTCAATTTCGCTCATGCGTTTGCGAGCCTCGTATTTGCCCCCCAGCCAGATGCCAAAGACAAAGAGAGCAGCGATGGGATACTCTAAATTTCGCATCAATGATTGGGAGTGAGTTTGGGAGAAGTCCGAGAGTTGCACCATAAAAAAACTTGATGATGAGTCACTCGACGCCCACTCAGATCATCGCTGCGGCGTGTACTGGATCACTGCATCACTCGAACTCGATCGCGTCAGAGAGCACTGGATGCGGCCAGGCGGGGTTGCGTTCGGGGGGAAGTCCCAGTTGCATCAGGTCGTTGGATCCCCAACAGAACAGCCCCCCGCAGCGGTCCCACGCGCAGCTGTGAGCGCCTCCATTGGTGACACCCACCATACCCACAAGTCCAGGCACCAACAGCTCAGAGCCTCTAAAATCTCCTACGTATCCCAGCTGCCCACGGCTGTTGTTACCCATGCAAAACACTCGCCCAGAGGCGTCTAGCCGGCAGTGGTGGTCCGCAGGATCGACCTGCGATGGATGGGGCAGTTCACGTCCCCAACACAGCTCGTGCTCGTCATCGCGCGCGCATGTTTGCATCGAAGTTGAGGTAAGAATTTTTGGCTCAAAGGGGACACGAACCTCACGAAAAAACGGTGTGGTTCGAAAGCGATCCACTGCACTCACAGCGAGCGGAAGAGTCGCTGAGAGATCCCCCGTTTGTCCGTGATAGGCCAATCCCCAGCAGTACACTCGGTGCTTCATCGTGAGAGCGCACGTGTGTCCCCAGCCAGCCACAGCCATTTGGATGGGCGCTGGGAGCATCATCCGTTGAGGGCCCACTGGAGGAGCAACCGTTCCCAACCGCCCAAAGCTTGGCTCGCCCCAGCACCACACTCGACCTGGCGCGTCGCGGGCACACACGTGGTCTTCACCGGCGACAAGCTGCACGATTGCAAACGGCATGGGCATCCGGACCCGTGGCGCGCGGTCTATCGGTCGGCCCGCAAAGCGTCGACAGTGGACGACGCCCGGAGGGCTTAGGGTACAGAGATCTGTTCGTGTCGCGACCACATCGCTCACGTCGGGGTCAATAAGGCTCCAATGTTGAACGCCGTGAATCGTGTCGTAGTCATCGCTGCACCAAAGCGTGGTCGCGGCATCTCGAAGTGTGCAGATCGCATCTTGCGTTGCGAGGATCCCAGACACCTCATCCAATGATATTGCCCTAGAATCCAGGGTTTCTACAACATTTTGTGATGCTTGATGCGTTTGTATGCAGTGGATCGTCCCAGGACCGTTCAACCGGCAAAGTTGCTCGGTGCTTCGGACAATGGAGACAATGGATCGAGCGTCTCCCGCCCTCGCGGATACGATGGGTCTTTGATAATCGAACACCCAGCGTCTTGGCGAATTCTCAGTG
>JANNCG010000131.1:0-1849 GCA_031386385.1 Myxococcales bacterium | reverse complement strand
GCGAGGTTGCGACAGGCCTCTGCGACGGCCATCGCAGCGCCTGCTTTGGGATCAAGCTCGCAAAACCGGCCGTTGCAATCGCTCTTGAGTGCGAGCCATTTTTCTTTCGGAGCGCTGGTCGTTCCGTTCATAGAATCGTCGCAAAAAACACGGATCACTGCAGCGTCTGCGGCACCTGGACGGACCGCAGTGCCAACCCGCACGATGTGGTCGTACTGCCGATAAATCCAGCTTCGCGAGCCAATGTTGGGAGAGCCCATCAGCGCCAACAGATCCGCGGTGGCGTCAAAAGGGATCGCCGCTACATCGACGTCGAAGCGGTCCGTTTTGCGCGGATCGACCGCACTCGGGCGATCGTATTTCGGCGCATCATCACACAGCACAGCAACTGGAATATCCACGAAGACAACCTTCGCCGCTGCGTCTGGCAGCGGATCGCCGCTCATCGGATCGTAGCCCGGAGTCGCCTTGATCACCCAGTGTTGAGTGTCCGTCACATATCCAATCACGACGGCATCGAGGTCCCACTTTTCGCAGATATCAATCACGCGTTGTTGCATCCCAGGCTTGGCCACCATCACCATGCGCTCTTGCGATTCGCTCAGCAAAATCTCATACGGTTGCAAGTTTTTTGCCCGTCGCGGAATCAGATCGAGATCGAGCTCAACGCCCGTTCCTGCGCGGCTCGCCATCTCGACTGTGCTTGAGGTTAAGCCCGCAGCTCCCATGTCCTGAACGCCCTCGAGCACGCCCGCACCGAAGATCTCAAGGCACGCTTCAAGCAACAGTTTTTCTGTGAACGGATCGCCGACTTGAACCGTTGGACGCTGTGCCTCGGACGAGTCATCGAACTCAGCGCTCGCCATCGTTGCGCCATGAATCCCGTCTCGTCCCGTTCGAGCGCCGACGTACAGAATGGGGTTGCCTACGCCAGAAGCTCGACCAAAAAACAGTCGCTCACGCCTACACACCCCGAGGGCGAATGCGTTGACCAATATGTTGCCGTTATATGAGCTATCAAACTGTAGGTCTCCGCCAACAGTAGGCACGCCTATGGCGTTGCCATATCCCGCAATCCCTGCAGAAACGCCCGTCAAAAGGCCACGAGTCTTGGGATGCTCTGGATGACCAAACCGCAGCGAGTCAAGAAGCGCAACCGGTCGAGCGCCCATGGTGAACACGTCACGCAAGATTCCGCCGACACCTGTCCCGGCCCCTTGGTACGGCTCGATGAAGCTTGGATGGTTGTGCGATTCCATCTTAAACACTGCGGTCCATCCGTCGCCAATATCCACGACGCCGGCGTTTTCGCCTGGGCCTTGGATCACCCGGGGTCCCTTGGTTGGCAGCCGTCCGAGGTGCACGCGTGAGCTTTTGTATGAGCAGTGCTCGCTCCACATCACCGAGAAGACTCCGAGCTCGGTGTAGTTAGGGGTTCGGCCGAGCGATGAGCACGCACGCGTAAACTCTTCTTCGCTAAGACCATGTTCGCGAGCTAGGGCGAGGTCGACAGTTCGTTCGTTCATTGGGTGGGGGTTTACCTTGCAAGGACAGCGCGAGAAATCGATGTAAACAACCGCCTGCCGTCGGCGCTGCCGAGAGCAGGTTCGCAAGCACGCTCGGGGTGCGGCATGAGTCCTAAGACGTTTCGTTTTGGGCCGCCGTAGAGTCCCGCGATGGCTTGCATTGAGCCGTTGGGGTCGTCGCCCTCATACCGAAAGGCAACCAACCGTTGCGCCTCAAGCTGAGCGAGCGTTGCTGCATCTGCTTGGTAGCGACCTTCTGCGTGCGCAATCGGTATCCGAAGCGTCTCGCCGGACATCCCGGTGGTGAACGGTCCTTCGTTTTC
>JANNCG010000127.1:0-8566 GCA_031386385.1 Myxococcales bacterium | reverse complement strand
AGCGCGATGGTGAGCGCGATCTGTGTCACCATCGTCGAGGCCGCGTGACCCAACAGATGCCGGTTGTGCTGATTGTTTACGCCGTGCTGTCTTGAGCGAATCGCAAAGATCAACAGTATCGTGAGCTGAAAGAGGGGAATCGCGTGAAGCGACATCCACGTTTCGCCAGGATAAATAGTGCCAATCGGAAGAATGACCCAGGTCAATCCGATGAGGAGTCCGCTTCGCCAACGACGGATTCCGCCGATTCCTGGGTCTTGTTCTCGCTCAAGTTTATGAAGCGCCGTGAGTCGATTGCTTGCTTTCACTTCGGCCTCCACCACGCGGGCTTTGAGCTCATCGGGTGCCGCAGGCCACTCGGCTACAATGCGAGCCGCAGCGCCGGGATCGTCGCCGTCTAACTCATACTCGATCATCAATGTGTATAGCTTATCGAGAGCAGCTTGCGGACGCACGGTGGGCAGCCCAGAGTTGAGCACCCGCATGAGCGCAAAACGACAGCTCGCATAGAGGTCATAGATCTTGGCTCGAGGCGCGATATCGTGACGCTTTGTGTTGGACGAGGCCCAGAGATCTTGGAGCGAAACAAACGACTGCCTCGCCTGTGCGAACAACGCTCGCGGCTCACGATAGCGCAAATAGCTCTCAATTTGCTCACGAAGCTGCGATGCCGAGCCAGTCCTCTCCGCCATCTCAGCCCGTAGTGCCCCGATACATTCTGCCGTAGATCCTCGTCTTCGATGCGCTCGTAGGGGACTGTGCCCATCAGTACATGGTGCACGATGGCCATCATGTTTGAGCCTTCGTGAGGTGGCTGACCCGTCACAACCTCAAACAGCGTGGCTCCGAGAAGATAGACATCGGTCTGCTCAGTGATCCGCGGCGGCTCTTCGATCATCTCAGGGGCCATGTACGGCAGGGTGCCAGCGAGGCCTTCGCACTTCTCCGCCGTAGGCAGTCGACCTTCGCGATCAGAGCGCGTGCTTACAGCGATGCCCCAGTCCAGCAGATACACTTCACCGAACTCACCCAGCATGACGTTTTCAGGTTTGATGTCGCGATGAACCACCGCTCGGGAGTGAGAAAACTCGATCGCGCGACAGAGCTGAATGAAGATCCGAAGGTTGGCCTCAAGGACATCTGGGTTGTTGTAGAGTGTGGCAATTCTCTGTGGATTTGCTAGCAGTTCGCTCCACGCAGTCCCGTCGATTTTCTTCAGAACCAAAACCGGAGCCCCTCGATCATCCACGGCGAGGTCGTACACGGGGACAATGTTTGGGTGCTCAAGCGCGCCGGTGATCCAGCCTTCGTGGAGCAAGCGCAGAACCGCAGCGTCGTCGAAGTCTGCGGACTTCAGAGTCTTGACGGCCACCGAGCGCCCAAGGGATTTTTGGACTCCCAGTCTCACGATCCCCATGCCTCCCTCGCCCAAGGTGTCGCCGACCTCAACGCGCTGAAGCGTTTGTGTGCCTGTCAGCTCCGCAATCTCAGCGCGCACGCGAGGATCGATCGTACCCCCCTGTGGCTCGATAGTGCTCCCTGGACTTCGCTCAATAGTCTTCGCGAGATCCTCAGAAACGACGATGTGGGAGCCGAGCGTAATCACCGAAACTTAGACCTTCGGAGCGTCCGGCTGGCTCTCTGGCCGAGCTCCATCCGCGTGCGGCGTCGCAAGCGCGCTCGCCTCTGCACGCAGCAGCCGTGGGCAATGGGACACATCGGCCCCGAAGCGACGCGCTGCGGACATTTGCGGCACGATAAAGAGATCTGCCGCCGTTAGACTGTTGCCAACAGCAAAGGCGCCCTCGCCCAGCTCACGATCAATTTGGTGCAGCAAATTCTCGGCGGACTGAAGCCAACGCTCGTTAAAAAACTTCGACCACGCGAGCTTCGACTCTGCAACGCCGGACAGCTCGAACACCTTGTCGAGGACGACCAGATTTTGCAACGGTTGGACACCGGCGTTCACGAGCTCGACGACCTGCCTTACACGCGCACGCTCCCATGGGTTGGTGGGATACAATCGAGGCTCAGGCTGGGTCTCTTCGAGCCACTCGATAATGGCGACGCTCTCGGCCAAAAATTTTCCGGCCGAGACCTCAAGCGCGGGCACATAGCCCACAGGATTGCGCTCGCGGTGGGCGCTGCTCATCTGCACTTTCTCGAGCAAATTCACAGCTACCTTTTCAAACGCGATGCCCTTATGGGCAAGGGCCCACCGGACGCGCCACGAAGCACTTGATCGCCAGTAGTGATACAGAATCATTGGGGTGCGAACTTTTACCACGAACCGCCACGGAGTCACACCGTAGCAACGATGATTGTAGAGCGGCGTGCCTAGCTTTTTGCCCGCAGCCACCAGGCCGCCGCGAGGACTGTTCCGCCAGAGACGGCGGAGAGCACGGCAAACCAGAGGGCTAACAGCGGACCCCAACCCTCGCGCAACAAGATCCGCTGAGGCTCAAGCGCGGCGATCAACACGGGAGTTTTTTCGTCGATCGGGACCAGCACTTGATCCTGCAAAATTCCATGTACAAACACGCGTTGACCAACGCTGAGATACTCTTCTTCGAGCTCGAAAAAAGTGCTCCCTGGGGGTCGCTCTTTCCATCCCGCACGGGACAACACGCGTGAGAGCAGGGGAGCTTCTCGCTCAAGCACTTTCTCGACTCCCCGACGATAACGAATCGTGCTGATCACACGGGTGTCCTTCCATCGAACCACGGCGCGCGACTTGGCCGTTCGAAGGACGGCGTTCGCTACAAGCTCTTTGCTCCAAAGGACTCGGACTGTTGGGTCCGTTGGGCTTGGCCCAAGCACCCGCGCGCGAACCCAAAGGGCTGGCTGACCACTAAAGGGCGTCGTGACGGTTTCTCCCTCTGCATGCAAAACTCCCCCGTGACTCTCTTTGCCCCACGGAGTTCTCGTAATGATCCAACTGCACCGCTGCCAGAGCAATTGCAGCGCAGCGATGGCGAGCAGACACGCGGCGAGAAAACATCCAAGCGCGATCGCGAGCGCAAAGAGGATCATTTGAGAGTTTTTCTCCAAATCTTGAGCGCTGAAAACCCCGCGATGACCGCGCAGACAGCAAAGCTCACGGCTGCTGCGGCAATGCGATTGAGCGCGAGCCGTGCGCGGGCTCGACCCACAGCGCGAGAAGGGAGCAAAAAGATCCTCGACGCGGTGTTGTCATTGCAGTCAGAAATCTCTACGACGCTGTCAACTCGTCGCTCACAACCAACCACGTCTGCCCGCACGTTGTCCGGGACCACCCACTCACGATACTGCAGGGGTCCGTGCGCGGTGGCGGCACAAATGGCGGCAAGTCTACGCGGCATCATCAAGATTCGCGCAGCGCCCCAGTCCGCCTCGTCAAGCGGAAGATCGACGGTCACTCGCCGAGAATCTTCCACCGCGATCGCGCGGGTATGCTCTCCTTGGCAGACGGCGACCTGCGGCGTTCGGGGATCACTCACACGCCAACGATAGGCGACAGCTCGCGTCCCGGTGGGGCTTGGTTGGTCCTCATTGGCCCTCAGGACGACCGTGTACACCGCCCGAGCAGGGGACGGATCGCTGAGCGTCGCGCGAGGAATTCCCCTGGTGAATGCGGACTCTTCGCGCGCTGGTCGAAGCACGAAGATATCCAAGACGATAAACACCGTCGCAAACACAAGCATCCCCAACGTGGCGGCTAACCACACCGGAGCGGGCGCTGAACGGTGACGCAGCCACATTGCTTAACTCACTCTAACGCTTAAACGGTGGTTGCGGTTTGCCAGCATAATACGGTGCAGGCCAAGCAAATTGGCTGAGCCCTTGCTCTGCGGCCGTGTGAACTGTGAAGTATGGGTCTGCAAGATGAGCACGCGCGAGCGCGACCAAATCGGCCCGTCCCGACGCAACCAATGTGTTGACGTGATCGCCCGTCGAGACAGCGCCCACCGCGATGGTCGGGGTGTTTGCTTCTCTTCGTACATGATCGCTCAACTGCGCCATCCACAGCCGACCATAGGGTGGTTTTTCTCGCGGGTCGGTCTGACCAGATGAGACATGAATCAACGCTGCTCCCATTGCGCGAAATGCCTTTGCGTAAAAGACCGCGTCGTCGGGGGTGGTGCCACCCTCGATCCAATCGTGAGCGGACAAGCGAACCCAAATCGGCTTGTGCGCGGGCCAACAACGCCGCAGAGACTCGAAGACATGAAGCGGAAATCTCAGACGATTTGCAAGAGATCCCCCGTAGTTGTCCGAGCGCTGGTTCGTGACAGGGCTTAAAAAAGAGGCGAGTAGGTAGCCATGCGCGCAGTGCAACTCGATCGCGTCAAAACCTGCTTTGTCTGCCAGCCTAGCTGCGGCAACATACTGATCCGTGATTCGCGCCATGTCGTCCGTATTCAGCTCACGCGGAAGCTGTGAGTCAGCTCGGTACGCTAGCGCAGATGCCGAATAAATGGGCCACGCCTGCTCTGGCAACAGAGGGGTGTCATATCCGCCGTTCCACGGTTCGGTCGTTGCGCCCTTGCGGCCCGCATGACCAAGCTGCACGGCGATCTTTGACGCGCTTTGCGTGTGCACGAAGTCCGTAATTCGTCGCCACGCCGCGGCATGATCGTCACTCCAGAGACCCGCGCACGATGGCGTGATGCGCGCTTCGGGCGAAATGTTGGTCATCTCAGTGATGATCAACCCCGCGCCGCCCACCGCACGCGAGCCATAGTGTACGAGATGAAAGTCATCGACGATCCCCGCGCTATGGCTCGCTGAGTACATGCACATCGGCGATACGACCACCCGATTGCCGAGCGATAACTCTCCAACAGCAAAGGGAGCGAACATCGGAGGAGTGCGCACATCAACGTTATTTCGCTTGCAAAAATCCTCGCGAATCTGCGCAACAAACGAGCCGTCTCGCAGCGCCAGGTTGTCATACGTGATGCGCTTTGAGCGAGTCATGAGGACAAACGCAAACTCCTCAGCTGTGCTGCCCCAGTAGCGAGAAACGTTCTCAAAAAACGACAGAGAGTCCGCCGCCGCTCGTTGAATTCGCTCGACCATTGAGCGTCGGTCGCGTTCATACGTTGCCAGCGCGTCGGTGACCGAGTCGGGGCACTGGATCAGCGCTGCGTTAAGCGAGATCGCGTCTTCCATCGCGAGCTTGGTTCCAGAGCCAATTGAAAAATGTGCCGTGTGCGCCGCGTCTCCTAACAAGACGAGGTTGCCCTTGGACCAGCGCTCATTTTTCACCGTTAAAAACTTCGTCCACAGTGAGCGATTTGAGCGCAACCCGTGACCGTCTAAATACTTAGAGAACAGCTTCTCACAGTATGCAACCGAGTCCGCCTCGGTGGCTTGATCGAGCCCAGCGGCCTGCCACGTTTGCTCGTCACACTCAACGATAAATGTGCTCGTCCCTTTCTCGAACGGGTACGCGTGCACCTGAAAGATTCCATGCTCGTTCTTCTCGAAGATAAATGTGAAGGCGTCGAATTGTTTGCCCGTCCCCAGCCAGATATATCGGCACTTTTGGTCGCTCGCAGAGAAGCCAAAATCTTTCTCAAGCGCCGTGCGAGTCACCGATCGCACACCGTCCGCAGCGACGACGAGGTCGTACGCTTTTGATAACTCTTCGTGGCTGGGTGCCTCGGTTGCATGGTGAATCACAACGCCCAGCGCTGCTGAACGGGCCTCTAAAATCGCGAGCAGCGATTTGCGGGCCATACCAGAGAAGCCGTGCCCACCCGAGCGCAGGACTTTGTTGTCGTAGTAGGTGTCGATCGCGGTCCAGTGCACAAATGACTCTTGGATCGCGCGATACGATTCAGCATCCGCGTCATTCAAATTGCCCAAGGTTTCGTCCGAAAACACGACCCCCCAGCCGAAGGTGACTCCGCGAGGATTGCGCTCAAAGACTGTGATTTCTGTGCGTGGATCGCGTTTTTTGATGAGAATCGCGAGGTACAGGCCGCCAGGTCCGGCGCCGATGATTGCAACTTTCATTGTCTCTGCGTTGCAGTGTACGCTCGCTCCATGATGCACGGCGGACGAATCGTCGCAGAACAACTCAAGCGCGAAGGCACATCTCATCTTTTTACCCTGTGCGGAGGACACATCCAAGCCATCTATGATGGTTGTCTTGATGTCGGAATCCGCGTTGTGGACACGCGCCACGAGCAGACCGCAGGTCACGCGGCGGATGGGTGGGCACGGGTGACCGGGCTGCCGGGCGTCTGTGCTGTGACGGCAGGGCCAGGGGTCACCGACGTGGTGACTGCGCTGGCAAACGCTCAGCGGGCGAATGTTCCACTGGTTTGTATTGGCGGCGCAGGCCCGGCGATACTGACAGATCGAGGCTCACTTCAGGACATGAATCACCTGGATTTGATCAAGCCAATTACCAAGGCAGCCTGGCGGGTACTACAAACCGATCGCCTCGCAGAGTACGTGAGTATGGCGTTTCGCGTAGCGATGACGGGAGTCCCAGGCCCGACGTATCTTGAGATGCCGCTCGATACTCTCATGATGCCCGCAATGATTGATGAGTGGCCCGATCCCGCGACCTCTCGGACTGGGGCTCTCCCGGCTCCCGATCCTGCATTTTTTGCACGTGCGGTTGCACTGTTAGAGAAAGCTGAGCGACCCGTGGCGATCATCGGATCACAGCTGCGCTGGAGCGCCGATCGACAGGCGCTTGCAAAGCTGCTCGAACACTTCGCGATGCCGACGTTTGTAAACGGAATGGCGCGCGCATCGTTGCCGCCAGAGCATCCCTGCTTGTTCACACGATCGCGTCGCGCGGCCCTTGAGCAGGCGGACGTCGTGTTGATGTGTGGGACGCCTTTCGATTTTCGCGTGGACTACGGTCGCTCCCCAACGTGGAACCCCAACACCAAGATTATCAAGGTCGATCGGGACGCAACGACCATTGGACACAACAAATCCGTCGATGTGGGTCTCGTGGCCGATACGGGGCTGGTTCTCAGCGCGCTTCTCGGTGCACTGCCGAGGCGTGAAGCCGACGAGTGGCTCGCTACGATGCGGCGAGACGAAGATAAACGACGAGCAAAAATGCGGATTGAAATGCAGTCCGACAGCGATCCCCCAAATCCTCTTCGCGTCTGTGCTGAGCTCGATAAGTTTTTGCAAGAAGACTCTATCGTGGTGGGCGACGGAGGCGATTTTGTTGCAACCGCGGCCTATGTCCTCAATGTGCGACCTGGAGGCTTTTGGATGGACCCAGGACCGTTAGGGACTCTCGGAGTAGGACCGGGATATGCGATGGCGGCCAAGCTTGCACGACCGCAGTCCCGGGTCGTGCTGGTTTATGGCGACGGATCGTTTGGGCTTCACGCGATGGAGCTTGAGGCCATGGCGCGGCAGAAGATTCCGGTCGTGTGTGTGATTGGCAATGATGCGGCCTGGACACAGATCCGACGTGGGCAGGTTGAGATGTACGGCGAGGAGCGCGCAGTGGCCACTGGTTTGGCGCTCACTCGTTATGAAAAAGTCGCTGAGGCGCTTGGCTGTTTTGGCGCCTATGTTGAGCGAACAAGCGAGCTTGCTCCTGCATTCGAAGCCGCATTTGCTGCATCAGAACGCGAGCAACGCCCCGCAGTAGTAAACGTAAAGATCGCCACGAGCGAGTTTCGCAAAGGCTCGATCAGCGTTTAGCAGCCTTCGTCGACACTGCCGTTGCAGTTGTTGTCGCAGCCGTCGCCACACGTCTCGCGTGCGCCTTGCTGACAAACGCACTGCACCGGAGCAGGCTGTGCGACGGTTGTGCCCGTGACCACAACGGTGCCGCTCGTCGGTGGTGGCTGGTAGCTTGGTCCGGACACGGACACATTTGTGTTCGTCATGACTGCGCCGCCGCAGCCCTCATCGACCGCTCCATTGCAGTTGTCGTCGCAACCGTTGCATACCTCAGCCGCGCCCTGAACACAGGTGCACTGGCCGCCGGCAACGACGGTGGGTGTATTGACAGTCGCATTGATCGCGGGCCCTTGGGCTTCGCCATAGACATAACAGCCTGTGAGACACCACATTGCCGCGAACAAACCGACGTTTCTCAAAATCATTGTTTCATTCCTTTCGCTGAATCCAAGCGCATTTTTTCATTTCGAAGCTCACTGAGGTGGCGTAACTGCGACGAGTCGATTACGCTCCCGCCGCTGAACTTCTGATGCATTTTATCGTACGACACTCTCATCGCAATTGTTCCTTGTTATCAAGCCTTTTGATTGGCGGCCTTCTGTTGGCTCCAATCGCGGGCTGCGGGACCACTGCAACGCGCTCAACCTTACAGTATTCAGACCGTGCGCGAAGGGAATACGAAGTCGCTCTGCAGCTGTTTACCGGCGAAGAATGGACTGACGCCCAAGAGGCTTTTCAGCGCGTGAAGCGTGAGTTTGGGGTCTCACGCTGGGGCTGGCTCGCAGAACTTCGGCTCGCTGATATCGACTTTCGGACAGAAAAATTCGCTGAGGCGGTGGGCGCCTATCGAAGCTGGATTCGCTATCATCCCGGCCAGCCCGAGGTGACCTACGCCAGGTTTATGATCGCG
>JANNCG010000404.1:0-2636 GCA_031386385.1 Myxococcales bacterium | reverse complement strand
ACCGACTGACCGACCATCATACGGGAAGATAAAACCGGTGTTTCGTCGGTAGCGATCGCCCTGTTCCTGAATCAAAGCAGCAGCGTCGTAACCAGTATCCGCGACCAACGGGATCTTTTGGTCGTTTGTCGCCTTTGCACGCGGATGCTTGCGCTGTCTGATGATCAATGTGCTTTCTTTGGCATTCATATCGTCCCACATCACGCGACTGATTTCATCTTGGCGCATCGCAGTCGCTACGGCGAATTTCACGATACGAGCGAGGGGAATGAGCTGTCTTGGATTGTTCTCGGCGGTTTCGATGATCAATCGCAGTTCTTCTTCCGTTGGTCTCCGGTCACGCTCGTTCGATTTGGCACCGAGCCTCGCGACACAACGATGCATGTTGATCTCGAGATTACGCGAGTCGCGTGGGGACGAGTGCGCCGCAATTCTGTCGCTGAAATTGCATCGAAAGGGCTGCTCGGTGACAAGGCGTTGGACATCACCATGGGGGACCCAGCGCAGCCTCAGGTCGCAGAGGGTGGCACGCTCGTTGGGCGCAACGAAGACGCCATCGGCGACGCCATCCGCAACGCCAGCGGAATTCTTACGCGAGCGACGAGTGTTTTGGACAACATCGTTGCGGCGACACGACCATTGGCGAACCCACAGCTGGCAGAAGACCTCACGACGCTCGTTCATGACTTGCGAGTTGTAGGCGATTCAGTGGCGAACCCTGAGAGCTCGGTGAGCCAACTTTTGCGCGACCGGCAGATGGTGACTGAGCTTCGATCAACCCTTACCGCAGCGCGCAACGCGGTTCAGAGTATGGAAGGGGCGGCCGGTCAAGTGAACGCGCTGGCCCGTGATGCACGGACTGGGCGCGGACTCGTTCATGCGCTGGTCTACGACGAACGCGGAGGTCAAGTCATCGGACGATTGGGCGAAGCAGCGGGCGAGATGTCGGCGATTACGCGAGATATTCGCACCGGCAACGGCGGGCTACACCAACTGATTTATGGCGACGAGCTTTCGGGAGCCGCTCACGACGTGCATCAAATCACCACTGGGGTACGCGATATTGTGACGGACGTCCGTCGTGGACGCGGCACGATCGGCGCACTTTTAGTGGACCCATCATTGTACGAAGATCTCAAATCACTTGTCGGAAACGTCTCTCGCAACGAAGTCTTGCGCGCGATGGTGCGCTACTCGATTCACGCGAACGACCGAGACGCACAGCCAACACCCGCCGTGCGCGCCACCCCACGAGCTCCCTAGAGCGAGCGATGAAAAGAAGTGCGCACTACTTGCTGGCGACCCTGAGTTTGTTGTTGAGCAAGCAGGTCGCCGCACAAGACAGCGCGCAGCCTACTCCAGCAGTTTCTGAAGTGGCTCGAACGCTGTTTCGCGATGGTGCACAGCTTGCGGCTGAAGGGCGATGGCTTGAAGCCCGAGAGCGTTTCGCTCACGCGCTGCAGCTCCGCGAGTCGCCGCTGTTGCACTACAACCTTGCGCTGGCCTCACAAAATGCAGGCTATCTTGTGGAAGCTCTCGATCACTTTCGCTCGTTTTTACGGCTCGATGTTGAGAGTGCGACCAACCCTCGACGGATCCTGGCGGTCCGCGCAATTGCGCTTATTGAGCCCGTGATTGGGCACGTTGTGATCACGGTCCGGGCCGACGATGCAGACGTCTTGGTCGCGCTCGATGGTCGGCAACTTGCTTCAGCCATGCTGAACACGCCCATCCCAGTCGATCCAGGCGAGCACTTTGTTGACGCACGAAGTCCCCGACTCGGAACAAGCCAACACACAACCAGCATCGCCGAAGGCGACAGCGCCAACGTGGTGCTTATCTGGACCCCACCTGCTCAGCAAGCCAGCGGCCTGAGCGTTGACGCTTCTGTTGACTCAGCGGTCGATGCATCAAGTCCGGCCACAGTTGTAGCAATGCCTCCACGCCAACCACCAGCCGCCCCGCTCACCACAATCGAGCGTATCAGACATGCGCTCGAAGCCAACGCACGGGCGACCGACTCAGCCGGCGCGCGCCCTTGGGAGCGAACGCTGGCACTCACGGCGTTTGTCGGGACGGGACATCCAGCTGGTATTTTGGGCGTTGGAATTAGATGGGCCGCCCGTCCATGGTACGAGCTTGA
The DNA here is from genome assembly GCA_031386385.1 of Myxococcales bacterium. Classification (GTDB taxonomy): domain Bacteria; phylum Myxococcota_A; class Polyangia; order Polyangiales; genus JANNCG01. The sequence goes on along the minus strand of JANNCG010000404.1, from coordinate 493 downwards.
GGCCAACGTCGGTGTCGGCCACCCTTTCGGAGTGGGGCTCACGTTTTTGCCTGCAATGTTTCGCGCGCCGTTGTCGGCGCAGTTTTCACTGGGTGGAGGATTTGGACTTGGGACTAATTTCACCGAGCTCCCGTCTTCGTCTGTGCCACTGATCCCTGGGCAGACCTGCCGAGGCGCAGGGGGTTTTACGCCCATGTGGCTCCTGTTTGCGCTCAGCGCTGAGTTTAGAATTTTGAGCGGGGCGATCGCCGCACGATTTTTGGCAGGTGTTCGATACTTAGCAAACAACGCTGAGCTCGTGGATGGGTTGCAGTCTCGATGCATTCGAGCGCGTACGACGTATGAACCCCGAGACTTACTCTACGATCCTCCGACGCTGGACCACTCGGTGTTTCCGGTGTTTCCGTGGTTTTCGTTTGATATCGGCTATGCGCGCTAAGTTGAAGGTGGATTAGATGAGAGCCGTTGCAAATGCGGTTTGTATCATACTGTC
>JANNCG010000055.1:0-8188 GCA_031386385.1 Myxococcales bacterium | reverse complement strand
GCCAAGAGCCGCGTAGCCTTTGGCCTGCGCTGGCTTAGCGTCGTCGCCCGACAGTTTGCCCAACGCGCGCTTCACGGCGCTCTCAAGCTGTGTGTACTCTTTTCGTGCCACTCTGAGTTGCGCGAGGCCATCGAGGGCCTTCGCAGAATTCGGGTCAAATTCCAGGGCTTTTTCGTAGTAGGTGACCGCCTCATCACCGCGCTGCAGCTGGTGATGACAGAGCTGAGCGGCGGTGAGGTAGTACTTGGCCAGCTGTGAGCTGTCGTCGACCAAATCGGCCAGACGCAAGATCACCTCAACCAAGCGACTCCAGTCTTGCCCTTCGCTGTACAGCTGTACAAGCTTCATCAACAACCGTCGGTCGTCTGGTCGCGCATCCAACGCACTCATCATCGCCCGCGCCGCTTGAGGCTTGTCGTTGAGTTTGGTCGAATAAATCTCACCAAGCTCAATATACAGATCGTACTTCTCAGAGCCGGTCGCGTGCTCCGCTCGGCGACGCTTCACCTTCGCAACGTCGTCCCACTTGCCTTGCTGGCCGTACGCTTCTTCAAGCGCGATGTTCGACTCCACACGAGCGGGATCAATGTCGATCGCCTCGTTGAGCGCACGCACTGCTGCCGCCGCGTCGCCCAACTTGCTCGCCGCCTGACCTAGGTGAGTCAACACGACGGAGCGCTCATCAAGTGTTAGTTCTTTGCCGTGCTTCTCAAGGACAATTTGGTACTCTTTGCGCGCTTGCTCATAACGTCCAACGTGCAGAGCCGAGTCTGCAACGGCGATCAACACCGTTCGATCATTGGGAGCAAGATCGCGGGCCTTCTGAAAGGCATCCAAAGCACCGGCTTCGTCGCCGCTCTTGGCGAGCGCCTGCCCATACTTTAGCGCGATTCGCAGCCCCTCTTCGCGTGGAAGATCTTTGACGCGTGCCGCACGCAATGACAGCAATTTTGCAGACTCGGCAAACTCGCCGGTGTCAAACTTCAGCTCGCCGAGCAGCGCGGATGCCTCTTCATTGGTGCCGTCGAGAAGAACTGCTTTTTGCGCAGCCTCCATCGCTTTTTCGTTATTGTTCGCGCGATCGCGCCAGATTTTGGCGACCTCGGCCCACAGTCGCGCCCGCTGGTTTGTGCCATCAGCAGACTCAATTTCGCGCTGCAGGATGTCAATCGCGCCCTGTGCATCACCGCGTGCGGCATAGAGATCGCGCAGTCGAGACGTCGCAGGCGCGTAGTCTTCCATCGAATCAAGGGCGCGCTTGTAGCGCTCAATCGCCCCGTCCAAATCGCCCTTCTCCTCCAAGATCTTGCCAGCACGTACAAACGCATCGGCCTTATCTTGTGGCGTCTTCGCCTGTCCAGCGAGCGTATCGAGCGCCACCGCCGCAGCTTTGACGTCACCGTTAAGCGCGTGAACCTTCGCTGCGCCTTCGAGGGCGGCGGTGTGGTTTCCATCGTACTCAAGGGCTTTAGCAAATGCTTGGGATGCGCGCTCAATGGACCCGATGGGATCAAGCAGCACGCGACCGCGCTGCGCGTGAAGATCAGCCTTGCGCTGCGGTGACTCGACGATCTCTGCATGGCGCTCGAGCAACTCGACCAACGCGTCTACCTTGCGCGTCACGCGATACAACCGCGAAAGCCCAGTCAACGCAGCGTCATTTGTGCCGTCGATCGCGAGGGCAGATTCAAATCCGTCGATCGCTTTGTGATGATCGACAAACTCCTCTTCATAAATCGCAGCAATACGAATAAAGAGCTCAATCTTCTGCCTTGGGGTCGCCGCAACCGTGACCTGGGCTTCAAGTGTTTTGAGCAGTTTTTCGGTCTCACCGGCTTTGGCATACAACCGCTCAAGGCCCTTCAGTGCTGCGATGTTTTTGCCGTCTTCGCTGCGCGCCCGCTCAAAAAATAACGCCGCTTTCGTGTCGTCTTTGAGTCTGTCTTCATACGTCTCTGCGAGCTCGCAGTACGCCTCGCTCTTGGCATCTCCAGAGAGCGCATCGCTTTTTTTCTCAAGAAGCTCAACGAGTCCCTTGAAGTCATTGGTGCTCAGATAGATTCGCTCAAGAACTTGAATGGCCTTGTTGTGTGCAGGGTCGTCCTTGAGAATCTTCTCAGCCACGTCACGCGCTTTGTTCACGTCGCCAACGCGAGATTCAAGAATCTCTGCCGCCTCTGCGCGCAGGTCGCGGGCTCGGGTCGGAGAGCCCTGTGAATCTGCTCGCTTCAAAAGGACCGAGACAAACTCAGGCCACTGCTGCGCCTTGCGATAAATGGTGGCTGCGCCTTCGAGCGCGAGGTCGTTGTTCGGTTGCAGCGCCAGCGCTTGATTGAAGCAACCAGCCGCGTAGTCCGGGCGTGAGACCTTCTCAGCGTACCAACCGCCGATCAAGACATACAAGCGAGCGCCATCTGCGGGCTCGCGTCCGGCGGTTGAGTGCGAGAGTGAAGTGAGCACCTCGTTCCAGCGCTCGGCTTTGTCGCCAGCGAGTCGCTCAATTTCGTGTCGGTACTCTTCAACACCCGGAGCGCTTGAGACCGCCTCAGTGCAGGCTACGAGTGCGTTCTCGACGTCCTTGAGATCACGCTCATACACCCGCGCGAGCTCCGCATAGATCTCAGCTTTCTTGTCGCTGTTGGCTTCTTTCTCCGCCTCCTCAAGCAGCAACTCTGCTTTCTCTTCGGGAGTGGCCATCGCGCGCCGAATCTCAGCAATCTTCGTCGCAGCGATCTCGTCTTTCTCATCGAGCTTCACGATCGCTTCGTAAAGGGCACGAGCCTTGGCGAGGTCCTTCAGCTCAACCTGTGCGACCCGCGCGCCGCGAAACAGAAGAGCCTTCTTCGCTCCGTCGTCTGTCGCTTTCTCCTGAGCCTGCTCAAGTACCCCGAGCACATCCGCCCAAGACACACCGTGACCGCCACAGCTCTCGACCGCGAGTGATTTTTCATCATCGGCAGTGTTGTCAAACAGCGCCGTCTTGCGCGTCTCAAACTCCTCCACACTAACATCCGGAACCTTTTTGCCCGCAGCCGCGTCCACCAGCGTCCGAATAAACTCGCTGGCGCTCGCAAATCGCTCTTCAGGATCTTTTGAAAGTGCCTGCAAAATCACAGGATCAATGTCTTTTGACACCCACCCGCGTGGGGCCACCTTCGAGGGCGCCTCGGCCGTCTGGGTGATGTGCGCAACCAAAAGGTCCATCGGGGTTGCACCGTTAAACGGCGATTTGCCCGTGAGTACTTCGTACGCTAAACAACCCAAGGCGTACACATCGCTGCGCACGTCCGCGGCGCTCCCTGAGCGCGCACGCTCAGGAGCAATATTGCGAGCGCTCCCCACAAGGACGAGCAACGAGGCTGAGTCGAGCTCTCCGCTGCGAGACGCGGCCATACGGTCCACAGCAAAGTCCACCAGCACGGCTTGAAGTTGGCTCTCGCGGCGCACAATCATGACGTGCTCGGGCCGGATGTCCGAGTGCATGATTCCGGCGGCGTGAGCAGCGTCAAGTCCAGCGGCGACAGACTCAAGGAGGGTTCGTGCTTCGTTCATGTGCATCGCGCCGGTGCGTCCCAAGCGAGCCGAGAGCAGCTGGCCGTCGATAGACTCGCTCGCGAGATACGGCCGCCCGTCGGGAAGCGTCCCTGCAGCGAGGATCTTCTGCACCGCGGGGTGGTCCACAAACTTAAGCGCACGTTGGGCCAGCAAAAATCGCTGCAAACCACGCCGGTCACGGACCTTGGCGTCACGCAACACTTTGAGTGTCACTTGTTTGCCATCCGCGCTCGCCATAAACACCGAGCCAAAGCCCTCGTCGTTGAGCTTCTTTTGGATTCGAAACCCAGCGACGGTCATCCCGGCTTGAAGGTCATCGACCGTCTTGCCCTCGTACACGACCTTCAGTCTACCAACGGCGCTTCCGTCCTTCATCGCGATCGCATCCGCGAGGGCTTCGAGCATCTCGTCTTTTGTACAGCGATCGACAAGCGCGCGTGCAAACGCGGGTTTGCTTGTGTTTGATCCAACATCAGTGGGATCAAGGCCTAGCAAGTCTGAGCAGAGCTTGGTGAGTTGATCCAAATCGTAGAGTCGCTCGAGTTCGGCGCGCAGGACGTCGGCGGGGGCAGAGGACATCGGTGAACAGTGCCTTTCGTGAAAAACGAAACTAGAAAAATCTTGTGTGCCGCAATGGATCCATTCATCGATCCAATCACTGTGGCGCCGGGAGCCTATAACGTCTTGATCCCTGGTTGAATCCCCGATCGATCGAAAGCGCGAAATGTGTAATTTCTTGACCCAGCAGCTCCACAGAACAACGCTAGAATCCCATTGTGTCCGTATTTCGTCGTCTCGTCGTTGTTGGCGCGCTAATCGCCGGATCGACAGTTGTTTCTCCTGACAATTTACTTGCAAATGGGCGTTTTCCTTCGTCCCAACTGGTGATGGTTTCGCCCGGCTCGCGCACCATCGCGCTGCGGGTGACGTTTGGCTTTGTCCTGAGTGATGACGGGGGCCAGAGCTTTCGCTGGGTTTGTGAAGACGTCTTTGGCTATGGCGGCGGAAGCTACGATCCCCCGTTCGCCCTCGACGCAAACTCCCGACTGTTTATCGGCGTGCCCGACGGGCTCAATCGATTGAGTCCCGAGCGGTGCACCCACGACCGAGTCGCGCCACTTGAGCGCGATTTTCTCGCGGATCTAGACGCATCGCACGACGGTAATACCATCGTGGGGATCACCTCTTCAGGCAGCGATACCGCACGCAACCGCGTTTGGCGCAGCACCGATCGCGGCGACACGTGGGCTCCCATGGGGATGGGATACTCCAACGCGACGCTCTTTGAAACCGTCGAGATGGCTCGCTCCAACAACCTGCGGGTGTACGCGACTGCCGTGCGAAACACCCCCCGTAGGGTTGTGTTTTTTCGCTCCGATGACGGCGGAGCCACCCTGCGCGAGACATCCCTGGACGCCTTTCGTGTGGACGATGCGTTTATCGCCGGGATCGACCCGACAAACGCTGATGTGGTCTACGTGCGAGCGCCGCTTCGAAACGATCCCGATGCTGGGACACCTGCGGACGCCGGACCCAATTTCGCTCCCACGTTGCTGCTCCGAAGCACCGATGGTGGAGCCACTTTTTCTGAGCTCACGCGAAGCGTTGGACCGATGACTGGATTCGCATACTCTGACGACGGCCAGACGCTTTGGTATGGTGGACCCAACAGCGCCGATGGACTGCAACGCTCTGCAGATCGTGGACAAACCTGGCGCAGACTCTCGCGTGCCCAAGTGACCGGAATGCGCTTTCGCGACAACACCCTTTGGGTCGGTGGCAACTGGGTATCCGATGGATTTGCGCTGGCAAAATCCACGGACAACGGCGACACTCTCATCCCAGTCATTCGAACTTTTTGCGACGTTTTGTCCGTACCGAGCTGCCCGGCCGCCAGTGACATCACGGGGTTGTGTGGCGCTCGCTGGCCACTGTATCGCAGCAACATTTTGGGCTGCATGCCGACGATCGCAGATCCGCCACCATCGCTTGATTCTCCTGGGGATCAAGACGCCGCGACCGGATTTGATGCCTCCGCCAACGAACCTGCGCGAATGCAAGGCTGTCGCTGTGCTGTCCCCACGCACGCGCCACGCAGCTCAAGAGCGCGACGCTGGGTGTTGCTCAGCGTCGCCGCGTTGTTGTCGGTGCGAGTCGAGCGCAGATCCGCCCTTCACCGCAAAGGCTAAACCTCAACACGCTGTATCCCCCAAGCGCTTTATCCCCCAAGCGCTGGCCCACCTCAAAACCCTCGTCGGCTTCTCACCGACCAGCTCGTTAGTTGTTCGGCTTCGCTGCTTGGGTCGTTGAGACCTGGTCCCACTCAGCTTCAAAAGCGCTGAGCTGTCCACGCACGATCTCAAGGTTTTTGCTGTTGGTTTCGTTGTCGACGGTGCGGTCAATCGCCGCCATCTGGCGCTCAATCTCGCCAAGCAAATCGCACATCACGTGCAAGCGATCTTTATCGACCGTGCGTCGGTCTTTGTTTGCGTAGCGATTGCGATACTCATCAAACACCTCATTCGCCGCGCCGCCCAACACTCCCGCGAGATCATCCACGCTGGCGGTCTCACGCGCCTTGCGAATCTCTTCGAGCTCGGTGCGGTACATCGCAAGATTGCCATCCACAATCGCGATGTTGTCGGTGTTCACTTGCGCGACAGACTCTGTCTTACCCATATCGATCATCAGGGTCTTGACCCGCTCAAGGGATCGAATCATCCGCTCAAGCAATGCCGGACGACGGGACGTGCGCGACTTGCCCGCGAAGTGATCGCGGTAAAGGTCAAACTGTCCGTTGGCCACCGACGCGAGAGTCCCGCTTCGCTCATCGGGTGTGCCCGCTTGCTGCGCGCGTCCAATTTCGTCTCGCTCACTGCGGTACATCGCAAGCGACTGCGTCACAATGTCGAGGTCGCGCTTGAACGGCTGCGCCGCGTTGCGCGCGATAATCGAGCTCATCTGTCCTGAGATAAACGACAGATCCTCAATCATCTCTTCCATCAAGCCAATGTCGCGAGTGCTACGGTTTTTGCCTGCAAAATGCCGGCGATACCGAGCCATCACAAAGTTTGCAGCGGTCGAGAGCGGTGAGAACTGCTCAAAGTCAGGTCCCGCGGACTTGGCCTCAACAATCGCCACACGCTCAGCCTCGTACATCTTCACCGCCGCCTGAATGTCCGTTTTGACGGCGCTCAGATCAGCGTCACGGCCCGCGTTGGGGGTCGCGTCGATTTGGGTAACAACATTCTTCGCCCGACGGATCAAATTGTCCATCTCAGCCAAGTCACGAGTCCCACGTGATTGGCCGGCAAACTTGCTGTCATAAATTTTGGTGATCGCGTCGAGCTCTTGCTTCATACGCGTTGAAATAAAACTCGCCATGAGCGCTCCATATTGGGCACTCAGTGAATTTGTCGAGTGCCCGCAAACCGATTCAATTAGCCGTCTACGCGGACGAGCACAACCGAAATGTTGTCTGGACCGCCGCGTTCGTTGGCTTCGCCGATCAGTTTTGCGCAGAGCTCTGGCAAAGTACCGCCCTCGGTGAGCAATCGCTCCATCGCCGCGTCATCGACAGGCCCGCAAAGACCGTCCGAGCAGATCAAAAAGATGTCTCCAGCTTGCGCAGGCTCGCGTCGAACATCCGGTGCGGTGTCGGCGGCAGTCCCCAATGCACGGGTGATCACGTTTGAATAGCTCGCCAGGGCGGCCATCACAGCGGGATCGTCACCACCAAGCTCTTCGATGAGCGAGTGATCTCGCGTCATGCGCTTTAAGACGCCTTCACGAAGCCGATAACAGCGAGAGTCGCCCGCGTGTGCGATGCCGACGGCGTCGCCATCCGTGATCATCGCGACCACCGTGGTGCCCATGCCCTTTTGTTTTCGGTTCGCTTGACCCTCGCGGACGACGCGTTGATTGGCAAGGCGAATTGCAGCATCTAGCGATGCGAGCCTCGGCGCCTTACCCGCCTCTTCGCCCGTGGTGGCGTGTTTGACCGACTCTGCGATGGTGTCTCTTGCGAGCGCGCTCGCGACCTCACCGGCAAGGTGGCCTCCCATCCCGTCAGCGACGATAAACAGACCCAACTCTTCATCAACGAGAAATGTATCCTCGTTGTGATCACGCTCACGCCCAACATCAGTTAGGCCTGAAGCCACAAATTTGAATCCGGTCATCGTGTTTGCACTCGGCTATTCATCGGACGATTGAGAACTAGAATCCTACGCTACACGCAAGCAACAATGGTCTAAAATCCGCACTCTAACCCGTGATCGGGGCACAGAAGTGCGCTGCGGCAGCCTGACAGCAGGGGTCTGAGCGCGTCCGTTAGACGTTGGCTCCCCCGAGCGATTGTCTGGTAAATTGAAAGAGATTGGGTTCGTAGAGCCAAGCACCCAACCCCAAAGGGCTACTCGCCGCCGCGGTGGTTTCGCAAAAATGTCGGGATGTCCAAGTCGGCGTCGTTTTGCAGCAGGCTGTATCGATCGCCGCTGGTGCGCTCGCGCGGCTGTGGGGGCGTCGCGGGAGCCTGGCTCGCTCGGCGAGCTGGTGCCTCGGGGACGGTCTGACGTGTCCGAATCTCAGCCATGGGTTGTGCTTGCATCTGTTGCATCTGCTGCACGCTCTG
>JANNCG010000025.1:0-6835 GCA_031386385.1 Myxococcales bacterium | reverse complement strand
TGCTTCAACGTGTGAGCCAGTATTCAAAGAGCTGAACATTGACTGCAAGTTAATCATTGAAAGTGATGAGGACTCACTGCAACAATGGGCTGAAAAACTCCGTTCGCTGCGAAGAACTGCTGTGCTTTTAGCGCGCTCGTTGAGTCCGTTGCAAATTCAGCTGCTGCCCCTTTGGCAACGCAGCAGTCTGCGAGTGTTTCGATCGCTGATGATGGTGAGCCTCTTCGCCGCAATCGGACTCTTTGCTTTTAGGGTATTTGGACCACAAGTGCGAGCCACCGCGTCCGCATCATACGGAAGCTTGTATCCACCGTGGCATGTAACTGACTATGACATGGGCTCGAATTGGCTGTTACCCGATGGGGCACACGGATGGATCGAGCTCACTATCCCGTCTAAAAAGCTCTACGAGCTCCAGCTATGGAACGTGCAGAACATGGGCAACTACGCCACCACCGGCTGCGCCATTGAAGTCTTCAACGGGACCACCCTAGTGCAAAGGAGCGTGCATGACCTCTCTGCCACTGTTGGCAAGAGCATTCCGTTTACATTCACCCCGGCCACTGCACTCAATGCCACGCGAGTGCGCGTGCAAGTCACAACGTTTAGTGGGTATGGTGGTGGGTTCTCGCAAATCGTGGTGAACCCATGAGCGAAGCCGTTGTAACGGGTTCAACAAACGCTCTGCGCCCACGGTTCTTGTGTTCTCTTGATCGCATCGTGTTCGCACTCTTCGCCTTCGTCACCGCAGTGATGCACTGGCGTGCGCCTGTTGCGCCTGGGCAGGACTACAATTATCACCTGTTTGCAACGTCTGTGATCGCGGACGAACACTCAGCGAGAGGCGCGCTCTATCGTCACGTCACACTCTCAGACCCCAACACGTTAGTGTACCATGTGGCGGCGCCTTTCGTCCGATGGTTTGGCGTTTGGCATGGTCTCGCGCTTGCGATGATAGTCTTGTCTTACCTGGGGTTTCCCTTGGCTTGTTACTATGCTCTGCGTCGGCAAAAACAACCTGTGTGGGGAGCTGTTCTGGCTTTTCCGCTGCTGTACACAACCTCGTGGGTGACTTGGGGCTACTTGCCTTTCGTCTCTTCGACGGGGTTGATGATTCTCGCAATCAGTGAGTTTGATACGGCTTTTACCTATCAATTTGTGGTGACCTCCAAACGGCGTGCACTCGCGCTTGTTCTTTGTTCGCTGTGCTGTGTTCTTTGCTTCACCGCGCATGCTCAAGCGTACGCTTGGTTGGCAACATTGCTTGGCGCACTCACGCTGCGAGCGATGAAAGACGCTTGGTCCACGATGTGGCAAAAGCCCTCTTCAAGCTTCAAAGACGCCGGTCTCACAACGCTGTTCACTGGACTGCAAGCAGCGCTGATGATTGCTCCCTCAATGCTGTTGATTCTCAGATGGAACGCGCAATCACACTCAACCTCGACCATGGCTGGAATCTGGAAAACCTTCAACATTGTCCGAGATTTTAAGTATCGTACTGACTACCTCGCAACGAGCTTTAAATTGCTGAACGGATCTCGAGAGCAACTGTGTCAAAGGTTGTTTTGGATCATGGTCGCGACTGCGGTGCTGGCTTCTCTCTGGCGACGAACCAAAATCACCAGTTTTGAAGTGGCGTTTCTCTACGCGGTTGGGTGTTTCATGATCCTTCCTCCGTATGTGAACGGCCAATCCATCGCAGAGAGGTACTTGGATTTTGCCTACTGGATCTTACCTCTCGTGATTTATTCGCGGCACTGGATCACACAAGAGCGACAGTGGTATCGGCGTGCATTCAACTTTTGCGCGATTGCTTCACTGTTGTGTTTTTCAGTCGTACGTCACGGCACGCTGCTCTTCGCTCTCGACCATCATAGTCGTCTCACCACGAGCGCGATGCTTAGTTTGGTAGAACAGACAAAATCACTGTCAAAAACCAGCACGGACGGGCGAGCGCTTCGTTTGGGATCACACATCACGCAGACTGCCAGCGTCGATTTTGTAGCTGCTAGTTATCAACAAGTGCAGTCTAACTATGCTGCGCTGACGGGGCTCGACACGCCTTGTTTTAACACCACCATCTCGCCCGGAAACATGCTCCCGCTACGCCACCGAGTGAACCCCACTCCGTTTGTTCCAGCGTACCTTCCTCGACTCACTCCCGGTTGGTACAAAAGCGACGCCGTTTGGCAGCAGTTTGATTGGATTCTGACCTTTGGGATCCTTCCGAATGCCGAGGCGGCTGAGCGGGCCCAATTTGCTGAAATGATCGCACAGGAAGGCGACCTCGCCATCTACCGCCGCCGTCGACGTTAGCGTCGCGCGAGAGACTGCGGCTACTGAGTCGGTAGAGGGGTCAAATTCAGCGGTGCGCTCTCCCCGGTTCGTCGTCTGATCATCCTGCTGCAAACGAGCGATAACCTATAGCCTCAGCGATATGTGCGGTGCTGACCCGATCGTGGCCTTCAAGATCTGCGATGGTGCGTGCAACCCGTAGCACGCGAGTGCTCGCTCTCGCGCTCAACCCCATGCGCTCGCACGCAGCGGTTAGCAGATGTTTTACGTCGGCTCCTAGCTCTGCGGATTCGCGAAGCGACTTGGGATTCATGCGGGCGTTGCACTCTCCATGGTTGCTCTTGCGAGCGTACTGCAGTTCTCGAGCAGCGATGACTCGCTGACGCACGTCGCTCGACGATGGACCATCAGGCGGCTCGTTGAGCGAGCTGAGCGCGATGCCTGGAAGCTGCACCACCAGGTCGATGCGATCTAAAAGGGGCCCAGAGACCCGCGAGCGATACTTGCGGACGCGCTCGTCAGAGCACTCGCAGCGCTCGGTTCCGTCGCCGTTAAAACCGCAAGGACAGGGGTTCATCGCGCCCACGAGCGTAAATCTCGCAGGAAAAGTCGTTCGTACCCGTGCTCGCACTATCGTCACCGTCCCATCTTCAAGTGGCTCGCGCATCGCCTCAAGCGCCTCTCGCGGAAACTCTGGCAGCTCATCCAAAAACAGCACCCCGTGATGAGCCAACGCGATCTCACCCGGTCGCGGAGGATCCCCTCCACCCACGATCCCTACGGCGCTCGCGGTGTGATGTGGCTGACGAAATGGCCGTGTTTCTACGAGCGAAACCCCCGGACGCAGCATCCCCGAGATCGAATAGATGCTCGTCACCTCAACCGATTCATCAAACGTCATGGGCGGCAGGATGGTGGGCATTGTACGTGCCAGAAGCGTCTTGCCCCCTCCCGGAGGACCCATAAATAATAAGTTATGCGACCCAGCCGCGGCGATCTCTAGGGCTCGTCTCGCCGTGCTCTGACCACGCACATCTGCCAGATCAACGGTGCTCTCTTCACGTTGCACGTCATGCACCCGCTGAGCCTCTGGAAGCTGGTACTCACTTCTAAAAAACGCGAGGACCTCTGCGAGCGAGCGGGCAGCGCGGACATCAATCCCATCCACAACCGCGGCCTCTGCGGCGTTGTCTGCGGGCACGATGACTCCTTGAAATCCCGCTTTTTTTGCACACAAAACCTTCGCTAATACGCCTCTAACGGGTCGCACCGCGCCCGTCAGTGACAGCTCGCCCACCAGCATCCAGTCGCGCATCAGCTCATCGGGACACTCCCGCGCCGCAGCCAACGTGGCGCACGCGATGGCGAGATCAAACCCCGCTCCGTGCTTGCGCACATCAGCCGGCGCCAAATTCACCGTCACCCTTCGCGCCGGCAGCGGAAACCCCACCCCCTCCAGCGCGCTTCGCACCCTCATGCGCGACTCACGCACGGACGCCTCAGGCAACCCAACCAAGTCAAACGCAGGCAATCCCCGCGCAATGTCCACCTCGACTTGCACCGTCTGTGCTTCGAGTCCAATCAACGTACTGGCATGAGCTGTAGCAAGCATGGCAACGACCTCCGCGCAGGCGCCCAGACAACGGTCCGTGGACTGCGCAGCGATACCCTCTTGCGCAGGGCGTGCCATCGAGCAAATCCCTGCAAATTACTGTTTTTGCCATCGCACAGGGGTGGCGGCCGCCATGGCGCGACATGGCGGTTTAGCCAAAGCGCCAGGGGGGGGCGCTCGAGAAGTCTAAGCCCTTCAATCAATGCGCGATAGGATTCTGGCCGTATTGTTCAACCCTCGTCCCCGCAAGAGCAAAGCTGGAGGCGCTCGCAAGAGACCCGTCCGCTATGAAGAAGCACACGGTGAGACACCGCCGCTGCTCGGCGACGCGCTGCGACTTCACCGAAAGGGCTCACTCGTTGAGGCATCAGCTCTCTACGCACAGCTCGCCGCGACGGACGCATTGTGCTTAGACGCGTGGATGAACCTTGGCTCCATCGCCGTGTTGGTTGGAGACTCACACACAGCGATTGCGGCCTTTGCTCGCGCGCAGCATTTGGCGCCACAAAATCCACGCGTTCTTCGCGACTGTGCGATCGGTTTAAGCACGCTCGGTGACCTCGGACAAGCGCGACGATGTCTTGAGCAAGCTGTCCTGATCGCCCCCAACTTTGTGGGCGCGCTTCTCATCGCGAGTCGGGTGTCTCTTGAGCTCGGCGAGACTGCAGACGCCATCGCTTACGCAGAGCGCGCTGTGGGGCTTGCACCCGATGATCCCTCCGCTTGGATTGAGCTGCACCGGGCGTCGTTTGTCGACGATCCTGAGCGACTCACACGCTCGCTCTTTGCCGCTGAGCGAGCCGCAGCGCTTGCACCCGATAACCCCTGGCCCACGGTCCTGCTCGCAGGAGCACGCGGAGTCCGCGACGGCATCCACGCGGCGCGCACAACGCTCAACAATTCTGCACATCACACGCACGGACTCGCACTCGCAGCGCTCTATGCTGTCGATACAAAAACTCAATCTACTCGAATATTTGCAGCAAAAAATAGCACCGTTCGTCACGCTCTCGGGCACACGGTCTTGCCAGGACCCACGCTTGATTTTGGCGTTCGCTATGGCGTGAGCACGCGTGTGTTGGCCGAAGACTCAAGTGCGCGGGTATTCGGTTTTGATAGCTTTCAAGGGCTCCCCGAAGCGTGGCTTGGTCGCGCGGTAGGGGCCTTCAGCACGAACAAGTCACTCCCCAATGTCCCGTCCAATGTGACGCTTGTGGTTGGACTCTTTGCCGACACTTTGCCCACATTTGTCACAAGCACACTCACCGAACCTCCGCGATTGCTGCATATTGACAGCGATTTGTACTCAAGCGCGTCTTTTGTGCTCAATACATTGGCGCCGTGGATACGACCTGGATGCGTGCTCGTGTTCGATGAATTTTTGAGCAATGCACGCTGGCGTGACGATGAGTTTCGCGCGTTGCAAGAGTTTGTCGAACGGTATCCCTGCGAGCTCGAGCCGCTGTCGGTCAGCTGGATCACCGGTCAGGCAGTGTTTCGAGTGCGCTAAGTTTTGACGCGCCCACCGCAGTGTTGGCACTGCACTTCGTATGATGGCGTGGGTTTTGCGCAATAGGGACAGTTGATCATGTGGCTCGCAGAGGCACCCTGGCTGAGTTGCGCTTTTTGCTTCGCTGACAACAGAGACGTCACAGCTTCGGTTGCACCACAAGCTGGACACTCGCCGAGCTCTTTTGCGTACACAGATTTGCAAGTCGTACACAACATCCGCCCCATGGGACCTGCGCCATCGATGGGTCGAAGTTCTGGATACAACACGGCCATCTCAGCGCTTGAGAGACGGTCTTGATCAACGGACGGCGACCACACAACCTCAAGCGACGCGAGGTCGTCTACTCGACGTGGGAGCAGCCCTTGGAGCACCTGTCTCACAGACTCACGCATTCCGGTGTTTGGAAGGGGCTGAAGGTTTCCGTTGATTCCGACGACGATTGAGACGACGACAAACCCTGCTCCCTCTTCGCGACGGGCCGTGACATCAGGTGGTTCGCTGCGGCGATGATTTGAGATTGTCGCTTGGTCGTAGCGCCCATTGAGATCTTCACATGTGCGAGCAAACAGCTGCTCGGCACCCTGAGCGCTTGATTTGTATGACGCAATACACGCTGCGCTGACATTCTCCAGCGCTTGCAACAGCAGCAGTCGTGCTTGATCTGCGCCTACCCACAAGCCCTTTGGACTGTTCATATCAACGTTTGAAGCGATGCTATCAAGGGATTCTTGCAGGGATTTGCGCACCCGCGAGTCGAACGCTAAAGACACTCTGCGCACTTCGCAGTCGCTGGCGGTAGACCTCTTTGGCGGCGTGGGGACATAGCGAGCGTACGTGTAGGGTGGCAGAGGCACATTCTCCGAGTACAGTCGGTTCGGTCGCGTGAGCAGATAGGCTAGCGCTGCCAGTGCAGCAAAACTGCAGACAAAAACAGCCGCCATGTTTTTAGCTGAGTAAGGACCGTCTCGCAGATGACCTGGATTGGTGCGTTGTTGCTCAAACAAGCGCTCCTCGTCGCTAAGCGGAACAACTGTCCCAATGTGCAAGTTGTTGGCACCGTTCACCGGCTCGGGCCGGTAGTACCTTCGCGCGGGGCGCCACTCCGATCGTGGTGGTGGATCGAATTCAAATTGTTGGTTGATTGGTTCGATGTGCGTCTCGACTCGTCTGCCTCGATCGCTCCAGTAGGATGAACTGCGCCAGCTTGGAGAGACTGCGCGAGTGGACCACGTTGACGTTGGTGTTGGTGTTGGGTCAGGCCATTGCCTCCAAGTTGGTGTGGGTCTTGGTGTTGATGTTGGTGTCGGTGTTGGTGTTGGTGGTGACCATGTTGGTGTTGGTGTTGGTGTTGGTGTTGGCCGTGACCAAGTTGTTGTTGTTGTTGTTGTTGTTGTTGTTGGCCGTGACCAAGTTGT
>JANNCG010000024.1:0-3274 GCA_031386385.1 Myxococcales bacterium | reverse complement strand
ATGCGATCCCGACGGTGCACAACTCGTACGGGTTGGGCAAAATGTTAGGCGTCCCCTATGTCCCCATCACTCCATATGGCGTGGCTTTTCCCATGCCAAAAAAACTTCGAGTACACTACGGTGAGCCCATGATGTTCGAGGGAACGGGCCGCGAAGACGACGACGTAATCGTCAGCTACGTGGACCAGGTGAAGGCGCGCATCGCGTCGCTGATCGACGAAGGTAGGGCCGCAGAGTGAAGATCCTTATTCCGGGTATCGCAGGCGCGGTGGGGCGTCTGCTTACGAGCAAGCTGCTCGCAGCGGGACACCAAGTCGTGGGGATCGATCGCCGCCCCTGGGCGAGCGTCCCCGAGGGCGTCGAGCTTCACGCAGTGGATGTGCGAAAGCGCGCCGCCGAAGAGGTATTTCGCAAGCACAAACCCGACGCCGTTGTGCACATGGCCACAGTGTCGCACTTGTCCTCAACCCGCGACGATGAGCGCTACCGCATCAACCTCGGCGGGACGCAAGCGGTCTTCGAGCACTGCCAACGCTACGGCGTCAACCACGTCGTGTTCGTCGGCAGGCACACGTACTACGGTGCTGGAGCCGACGCTCCGATGTATCACCGCGAAGAAGAGCCGCCGATGTCTCTGGGCAGCTACCCCGAGCTGGTGGACTTGGTCGCCGCTGATCTGTTTGCCTCTACCGCGCTTTGGCGCGCACAGGGGATGACCACGAGCGTCCTGAGATTCTGCTACACGCTTGGGGCCGCACGCGAGGGTACTCTCGCGACGTTTTTGCGGGGACCAAGGGTGCCGATGATCTTGGGATTTGACCCGCTGTTTCAGTTTATGCACGAGGACGATGTGGCCTCGGCGATCGCTTTGACACTTGAGCAAAAACCCCGTGGCGTGTTCAACGTCGCGGGCCCACCCCCGTTGCCACTCTCGATGATCGTGCGCGCTGCGGGGCGCAAGACGTTGCCAGTGCCAGAGTTTGTGTTTGCCGCGATGCTGGGACGAAGGGGGCTGCCCAAGCTCGCGCGCGGCGCGATTGAGCATCTGAAGTACCCGGTGATTATTGACGACAAAGCCTTTCGCGATACGACGAAGTTTACAGCGAAGTACTCCGCTGAAGACGCCATCGCGGCGTTTGCAAAAGGGTAAATTTTGCCTGGGTTGATGGTGGTCGAAAACAGCGCCGCTGTTCGCACGTAAGAACATACTTCATCAGCGAATTTGCAAGCTCTTGTAGGGCAACCTAAATCCCTGTTTGTTCGCGCTGTGGGCGAGTCAGCTCGGTCCGCGCCGAAGCAGCAACGTGAGTACGCGTAGCGGTCGTCTGGGCATATCGCTAGCAAGCGATAGATAGCGCCGTCGTGACCACCGCAGTTGCCAGTGAGACGTCCGCCAAGGACGATTCACGGCTCTGTTTAGTCGGTGTTGCGGTGAGCGTCTTCCGTCCCGGCGTCGAAAAATCTTAGCGCTGGAAGCGCCCCAAACACTTCGCAAGAGGCGCTCACTTTGGGCGCATGGTTGAGCGCTTGCAAACGGAAATAGGCGCAGGATCCAGGCATTTCATAGCAAACGTGCCGAGACGGCCGCCCTTGTGTGAAACACTCAACACGGAAGGTTCGACGACAAAACCGCACTTGAATTCGGCGGCGCCTTAGGGCCAACCACAAAGCTCCCCGTCGATTCGCAGGCTCGCAAGCTCGGAAAACATGCACCCTGTGGATCAGCCCGGCGAGCCACATCGCAAAACCATAGATCGCCCCTCTCTCTCTCCGTTGACCCATCCATTTGAGTCACATCGGGACTTGAAGCATCGCCAAACGCAGCGCCGCGAAATCGGGTGTGTGCTCCCACACTGGGCGAGAAAAAGAAGCCGTCCGCCATCCAACCCAGAAGGGTCATGCCTAATGTTCCAACAGCGAAGTATCTACGGTCCATTGAACGTGTTTGAGAGTCAAACAATGAGGAGAAACGACGCGATCACGGCCGCGTTGCCACACATCTGCCGCTGGCAACAACTGGAATTGGGGGCGCGAATCCACCGCGAAGATCTTCACATTTTTGCATTGTGTCGGTGCAAATTATCCCCATGGGGTGCCCGATCTGTAGGGACGGTCGATCTGGACTTTCTTCGCCGATCGCGACTGGAAAACACCACGCAATCTCGACGTACCTGCAGGGTCCAGTCGCTCCCCGTCCATTGCGTCCAGAACGGTTTGCTGCACTTTCGCATACACCCTCTGGATCACAACGTGTGGTTCGACTCGGCAACAGTTCATAACATCCCCAACGCCTGCGAGGTATGACAACGTCGTCGACAGCCGTCGGTCGGACCACTGGCATCGATGCCGCAGCAAATACCCGTGTTGGCGCAGCGGGCTGTCGAGAAACACCACACCCGATGAAAAGCAAAAGCTGCGGCACGACAGAGAGTATTCTGCAACGAAGAAGCATTTGCTCTGGTCTCGTTTACGAATGGTTTGGATCGGGATCGATCAGTTCAGACCCCCACCAATAAATAGACCCACCACCGGTGGACCCGTACTCATCGGTCGGATCATTAGCGTCGAAAATTGCCGGCGTGCGGGCTCCGAGACTGTTGGAACCATCGCCTTCCGCAGGCTCGATTCTGCCACCAAAATTACTCAGATTGCCAAACGATTGCCACAGATGCTCTCGTGGTCCGATCGAGTTGGATGAGTCGGCTTCTCCATCTGGAGGAGGCGTGTGGTGTGTGCGATTCCATGCGTCTTTTGCCAGCGCGGCTGCGGGACCACCTTCAACCCCAGCCGGAAGTGTTCCTCCGGTCATTTGTAAAATCGCGGTAATCGAATTTTTGTGAGAATTAAATGCCGCGTCCGCTATTGCTGCCATTCGGCCGTATCCCGCCGTGCCGTACGAACGATCCCTCACGATATCTGCGACCCTGACGGCTGCCGCCCACGCATTTGCGTCTTGAACTGCTCGATCAAGTGCTGACTGCGTCGACGCCCATGCGCCACCGCGACCGCCGATGCTAAACAAGCCAACACCGTAGACATCTCGCCGCCCTACGGGACCTCGAATGTTTTGGTCGCGCGCCAAATGGTCCGAGCCATTGTGGATGACAGAAATGCGCCTGCCAATAGCTCGTAGGTCCACGCGGCTTCCGATACCGCCAACGACCTTGTCCAAAAAGCCCTCAATTTGCCCCTCAATCAAATCGGCGGTTGCCTGAAGATCGCTCGCGTCAGTGACCAAACCAGCGAGCTGCTCAGGCGAAATATCAAACTCATA
>JANNCG010000022.1:0-2029 GCA_031386385.1 Myxococcales bacterium | reverse complement strand
TGCTATAAGCTGCTTGGCAAACCGCCGGCGGCCAATCTTTATTTTAGCCGCGCTGACGATATCATCGCCGTCGAGCCCGTGGACAGCTTGCGAATGCCGACCGCCTTTCCATTCAGGCCCAATTCTACGGCGCGATACCTGAACGCCGCTCCGTTTTGCCGACACTACGGCATCAAGCTAGACTCGACCCAACGCTTCACTGCCTGCGTATCGTTGACCAGCGAGCCGCTCTCAAGAGAGACATACCGCCGAAGCATCTCGGGCCCAACACAGTGCGAAAATGCACCTGATTCGTCACGGACCAGCACCAACGCTGTGTCCACTTTGTGCTGCTCGTCGTTGAGCAAAATGATCACCGATCGATTGTGCGGAAACACCAGCCCAAACGTCGTCTCAACAATCGCCGCCGTGGGCCTTGGCCAATTTGTCGGCCACAGCTGTGGCCAAGTGTACAAAGCTCCCTCATCAATGAGCTCGCGAATGTTCTCTGCCACAATGAGCCACTGCTCAACAAAGCTGTCTTGCAGATCCGTACGCGCGCCCCACCGGGTGAGAAATCGCTCAAGCCCCGCGCTCTCAACAGCGATCGCGAGCTGCGCTTCGTGCTTCTCGGCAAACGCCTGAAGCCCGCTCGGACCCGTCCACCCGGTTGAGTCCTCGATCACACCTTTGTGCGAATGCAGCGCCACCTCAAGGGTCTGTTCGTTAAACACGACCCACAAAAATCCCCCAGTCTCCAGCGCACGCTCGCGCTCTTTAAACGGTGAGCGTGAGCGAAGCCCTGGCGCCACGAGGGTGACGATTCGGTCATAGCTTCGAGCGTCAAATCCTTGGATTTTCACAGTGATTCTACCGGTCCTTGCCCCGCCGCGCGGACAAAGCCTAGCTGCGCCAACCACGCGCTGGTGACCCCACCCATCGCCACCGGAACAACCGTCCCCTCAGACGGCTCATCCTCGCGCCGCACCTCATCACTCGCGAGAAACTCTCTCACCCAGTGCGCGTCGTGGCGGGTCTGTCCTCGCTCGTCGATCACCGAGCCGATGTATGCGTCCCCGCCTGCGATACCCAGCAAAGAGATCGAGCGCGCGCCTGCTCGCACCGCGATCGCTGCGCACTCAACGGCGTGTTGTGGCGGGACAGGGCGAAGCAGCCCAGGGGTCGCGCACAAGACCGAAAAATCGACGCCTCGCGCACACTCTCTGACCGCGTACCTCACCGAACTCGCGATCACAGCTTCGCCCGAGGTCGCCGCCGGAAGCGCCACGCCCAGCGCCCAACGCTTGGCGAAAGCGTGAAATACCGGGTGATCCATCGCGGGACCCGCAAAGGCTGCACGCAGCTCAGCCGGCGCATGGATGTGCCCTCCCGCCGTGGTCAGCAGCGCCTCGATCAGCTGCACAGAGCGAGCTTCGTCGGGGTTAAAAAATACCGGCGAGGTGCCAGGGCCGACGGTCACTGACGCAAGTTGCGAAAACTTCGATTCTACCTGTGCGAGTCCGTTTGCTGCGGCGGACACCCACGATTGAGCTTCTTGCAAAAACTTCGGACTGTTAAACGCAAACTTTGGCTCAACCCGTCCGCGCACCAGGTGCAGCTCTGGCGCACGTTGCGTTCGGGTGGCGAAGCTGTCTCGCTCTGCCCTGACACGCGCCGGGACTCCGCCACCGCGGACGGTCTCAACACACAGAGGTCCCAATCGCACGTGAATCCGCAGGGATCGCTCATGCGCAATGGACCATAGATGCTCAAGTGACAACAGCGGAGACACAAAGTCAAAGTCTCCGTCGTGCTTCTCGTGCGCGCTCCAATCCAGGGCAATGTCGATGCTCGTGAAGCCCAAGGACACAACACTGTCGAGCGCAACGAGCAGCTCGGCGGGGCTGTACCGAGTCCATTCTACGCCAGCACTTATTATCAATGAGTTATCTAACAACATGAGACCTTAGGTCGCTCGCTTCCATCGGTTGGATCCAGCGTCAAATACAATGAGTGCCTCTTCGCCGTCTTCAAGGCGAACCAGCATTCT
>JANNCG010001399.1:0-18826 GCA_031386385.1 Myxococcales bacterium | reverse complement strand
GCAACTTTTCCCGCCCTGACCAACCTCACGGCTCACAAAAGCACCCCATGCGAACCCTGAGTGGCGCGAGCCACGAAGGGACCTCCTGAGCGCTCTGCGCGAAGGCACCATGCGCGGAAGTCTTGCTTCAGCGCGTACGGCACTGCGCCAGTGCAAAGCTGCTTGTGATGAATGATGATTGTCTGTGCTGGCACGCGATTGCTGGCAGGCACGTTAACGCGCCAGCCACATTCTGTAGCCTCTCAAACCTAACACAAATACATTATGTCTCCGCGCTGGGTTCGGTCTCCCGTTTTGTCACCCAGTTGTCACAAAGACACACTCCCGTTGCACGAAGTTCACAAAGCGGACGCCGGCGTGACACATTGGATTTGTAGGGTGCCGTCCGTCATCCATGGCAACGCACGGGCGCAACGGTTTGCTCCCAGTCGGTGCCACAGATCTTCGGAGCCCACATGGAAGCACCTCTCGCACTCGTAGCAAATTCAGGCATTATCGCGATCTTTACTCGGTTTGCGCTGTTTGGCGCCGAGTGGGTCATGTGGGTCTTGATCGCGCTCTCAGTGCTCTCGATTGGCGTCATGATCGAGCGCGCGAGATACTTTCGCACGCTCCGCGACGACCTTGGCGCCCTCGGCAAGCAGCTCATGTCACGACTGCGCGCGGGTGAGCTCGACAACGCCAGAGCGCTGCTTCGCAAGTCACCCTCGCCCGCCGCATTGGTAGCACTCGCCGGACTTGAGCACGACGATGACGGCCCCGAAGCACGCGAGCGCGCCATGCACGCAGAACTCGCGCGAGTGCGCCCAGTCCTTGAGCGCAACCTGGCGTTTTTGGGCACCGTGGGCAACAACGCTCCCTTCGTCGGCCTGCTCGGCACGGTCATCGGAATCATCCAGTCCTTCGACGCGCTCAAAGCCCCCACGGGCCGCACCGCAGCCGCCGCCCAAGCCGCCGCCCAAGCCGCCACCTCTCGCGTGATGGGAACCATCGCCGAAGCCCTCGTCGCCACCGCCGTCGGGCTGCTCGTAGCGATCCCCGCCGTGGCCGCGTTTAACTACTTTCAGCGCATCGTGAAGCAGCAGCTAGCCACCACCGAGACGCTCACGCAGCTGGTCCTGTCGCATGCATTTGCGCTCGCCGATCGACGCGAGCAAGCACAGCACACGCAACACGCAACGTCATCCAACGCACAATCGGCGTCCAGTTCGCCCGTCGCCATGGGCGCTATGCACGTGCCGGCATCGGAGCAGTCCAAGACCGCTCCTGCTCGCGCATAATGCAGAGACTATATTACAGTTCATCGCAGTATTTGCGGCAACAACAGAAGTTTAAGGAGCACGACAATGGCTGGTGGAGCAAGCATGGGTGGCGACGACGAGGGCATCACGGGGATCAACGTGACGCCGTTTGTGGACATCAGCTTGGTGCTGTTGATCATCTTTATGGTCACCGCGCGGTACATCACGGCGCAGTCTATTCCGGTCGATCTGCCGGAGGCGGCGACGGCGAACGACACGCAGCAGGTGAGCGTTGCGAATGTGAGCATTGATAGCGCTGGCAGGTTTTATGTGGACACCAGCCCCGTAGACGAAGCGGGACTGCGAGCGACCATGCAGCAGCGATTGCAGCAAAACCCCGAGCTGCGCGCGATCATCAACGCAGACCGCACCACGCAGCACGGCAAGGTCACCCAAGCGATTGACATCATTCGGCTCGCCGGGGTCACGCGCTTTGCCATCCAGACGACACAGCCAGCGGACGACAGCACCGAGAGAGCGGCACCGTGACCACGGGCGCAAGAGACAGCTCGCCCACGGATTCGCCAGACTCGTCTCGCGCTGAAAGTACGGTATTTGCCAAGCAATCCGCGAGCGGATGGGTCGGCACAGCCCTCGTTCACGTTGGGTTAGGCGCGCTCGGAATCCTCGCAGTCACTTTTGGTGTATCACCGGAGGCACGCAGGCGCATCGCGAGCATTGTGCACTTTGATGCACCTCCCCCTCCCCCGCCGCCGCGACCGCAGCCACCCACTCCCGTGCGTCCGCAGCCAAGACGACAAGCGGTACGACGGTTTGAGCCACGACCCGTAGTGCAAGAGCAGCCACCGCCGACCGCGGCTCCGCCGCCCATTCTTGCCGCCGCAGCCGGCACGGGCGCGGGCGGATTTAGCATGCCTACGGGCAACAACACAGACTATCGCGGCGGCAACATTTCGAACCACGGTGAGCGCACACAGTTTGGCGGTACCGGAAACGGCAACACACGAAGCGCAGACGCTGGCGTGCCAGTTCGTGATGCGGGCGGCGAGCGTGTGGGTCGTTCGGGTGCGATTCCTGTGCCAGAGGATGGGCCACCGTTGGTTCCGTTGGATCGAGCGATCCCAGAGTATCCCGCAGAGGCACGCGCAAACGGCATCCACGGGACGGTGCACATCGGGATCATCATCGGCGAGACCGGTGCGGTCCTTCAGGCAGTCGCGTTGCGTGGACCTGAAGAACTCCGTGAGGTGGCACGGCAGGCCGCACTTCGATGGCGCTTTGCACCCTATGTGGTCGAGGGCGTCGCGGTGCGCATTCGCTATGTCCTGCCCTTTCCATTTGAGCTGACAAATCTCTAATGAAACATAAAATTCGTATGAAGCCGTCACGTCCAGGGATCACCACCGTCTGGGTGCTGATCGCTTCTGCTAGTCGCGTCGCGGCCGCACAAGACGCAGCTGTTGATGCAAGCGCAACGGTCTCTGACGCGGGACCCGTGAGCCTCTCGAATGCCTCAAGTGCCGTCGGTGACAGCGGGACAGATCCCGACGCGTCCAACTCCTCGCTCGGTGGGCCGACCGTGCCAGCCGCGCCTCAACAAACTCCGTCATCGGCACCGACCGCGCCTCCTTTGCAGGGCGACCTCGCCGACGCCAGCGAGTTTGGAGATCCCGAAGTCGAAGCTCCCAGCACGCGCGCGACGACAGGTTTGTCTGGCTCAGTGATCAGTCGGCAGTCACGAGAGCCCATCGTAGACGCACTGGTTGTCGCGATCGGAACCTCGCACCGCACCCGCACCAACCCCGCAGGCCGCTACGTCCTAGAGCTCCCGCCAGGGCAGTACACCATTCGAGTTGTATACCCTGGCTACCGCACGCTGCGCTTTGATCGGGTGCGCATTCAGGGCGGACAAACCACCGTTTTAAACAGCGAATTGCCAGCTGAAACGACACGACCGTCCCTCGAAGCTCGGGTCACTGGACGTGCAGATCGCAACACAGCCTCTACGCAGCTGGCCATTCGGCGTCAGAGCGCCAACGTGCAAGATGCTATCTCGTCGCAAGAGATGGCGCGCTCGCCCGATGCTGCGGCAAGCGACGCTGTCCGTCGCGTGGTGGGCGTGAGTATAGCGGATGGACGATATGCCGTGGTGCGCGGGCTCGGTGGACGCTATGTCAACGCGATGCTCAACGGGGTTCCGTTGCCGCCAACGGACCCAGACGTTCCTGGAGTTCAGTTGGATTTGTTTCCGTCCTCATTGCTCACGAGTTTGAGCGTTGTGAAGAGCTTTATGCCGGACATGCCTGGGGACTGGGCGGGCGGGTCGCTGCAGATATCTACCAGAGATTTTCCTGATCGTTTAACGATCAGCATGAGCGGCTCGTTGGGCTTTGACACACTCACGCACATTGACCAGAGCATCGCAAACGGCGGTTTTGGCGCGCTGCGATATAATGGCGGAGCGTTGGATTTTTTGGGATTTGATGACGGCACACGTGCCCTCCCTGCGGCGATTCCCCGTACACCTCTCGCGGTGGGTATTAACAATTTCACGCAAGAGCGATTGACCGCTGCGGCGCGTGCTTTTCCCGTCAACTGGGCGCTGTTTCGCGACATCGCGATGCCCAACGGCTCGCTAGGGTTTCAGTTGGGAAACACCACACAACTATTCGGTCGCCCACTGGGGTATCTCATCGCGTTGTCCTACAGCAACAACACCCGCGCGCGCCTGGGTCGCGTCGCTCGGGTACGTATTGAATCGGGTCAAGTAGTCGAGCGCGAACGAGGTGACTACAACGGAACCCAATCCGACGTGCAGCTCGGGGCGCTAGGGACGCTGTCTTACTCACCCGCGCCCGATCACGACATCTCGTTAGTGACTTTGTTCAATCAAGCCACGAGCGATGAAGCGGCCTTTCGTACGGGCTTTAGCGACGACGCCGGAAGCGACCTGATCACCCGCGTTCAGCGAATGGTCCAGCGCACGTTAATGTTCGTGCAGCTCACCGGCGATCACCGCCAGAGCCACTCAAACGGCGTCCGCGCCCGATGGAACGCATTTTTGTCCACCAGCCAGCGAAGCGAGCCTGACACCCGGTACTTTAAGTACTCACTCGAAGAGCCATCTCGTCCCCGTGCAGCCTTCGGCACCGGTGGAATCGACCGCATTTATACAGGTCTTTCGCAGTTTGAAGCAGGCGGTGGTTTTGATCTCACCGTCCCAACTGGACCCATCGTCGCGCGCGCTGGAGCGCTGTCTCGCTTCACCAACCGCGACTTCGCAGCACGGCGTTTTACCTACGAGACCGCCCCCGGCAACGACGATCCAGACTTGCCCTTTCGCCTGCCAAACCAGATCCTCGCGAGCTCGAATTTGGGTGAGCGCGTTGAGATCAAAGAGTACACACAAGCCAACGACGGCTATCTCGGCAACGCCCAGTACGTAGCGCCGTTTTTAAGACTGGACACCAAGCTCTTCGGTGATCGACTGCGCCTCGCAGGCGGCGCTCGCGTTGAGTACTATCGTCAGTTTGTGTTGTCCTCGTCGCCCTTCGCCATGGACGCTCCACGGTGTCGCACCACCCGAAGTGAAACTGGTGAGCTTGCAAACTGCACCGACCGCACTGATGTAGACATTCTCCCGGGCGTCGGCGTGGTCTGGGAGATCTCTCCCGCGATGGCGCTTCGTGCCAACTATGGTCGCACTGTGGGTAGGCCGCTGTTCAGAGAGCTGGCGCCGTTTTTGTTTCCTGACGTGGTTCGCAACCGGCTGATCACAGGCAACCCGCAGTTGCGTACGGCGCACATTCACAACGCAGACCTTCGCTTTGAGTATTTCGCAAGCAGCAACGAGTTGTTCGCTGTGAGCGCGTTTGCCAAGCAATTTACCGACCCGATTGAGACGGTCAACAACGCTGCGGGATCGTCAACGTCCCTTACCTACTGCAACGCAAACGAAGCTCTGGTGGTCGGAGGCGAACTCGAAGCGCGAATGTCCTTCGCGCGAATGCACCGCTCTCTGTCGTCCCTCTCAGTCGCCGCAAACCTCTCGCTGTCTTGGTCTGAGGTCAACATTCAGCCGGACGCCTGTGGTCGGGATGCAACATTTTTGCTCACCAATTCGCGACGACCGCTCGGTGGGCAGTCACCCGTTGTGGCAAACGTCGTGCTGGGTTGGTCGCCCACCACGCTACCGTTCACCGCCAATATATTTTATAACGTATATGCAGCGAGGCTTGAAGAGGCCGGAGCAAACGAGCTGCCAGATGTGTACCAAGACACGTTTCATCAGCTCGATTTTGCCTTCGCGTGGCAGCCGTCAACGCGCTTCAATTTGCGCGCGACAGCGAAGAACATCCTTGGTCAATCGGTGACCCTCCGCCAGGGACCTGTGGTGGTTGAAGAGCGGCGCGCCGGACAAGCGTTTGCGATCCGCGCACAGCTCAATTTTTAGTCGAGACGACAGAACTCACGCGCTCGCGAATTTGCAGTAAAATTGCTGGCAAAATTCGCGTGCGAGGTCTCGTGTCTGCCGACATTTTTTCGCATTTTTACCCCCGCCATGCTGGTCACTTAATCGTGGCGAAGCTGTCAACGGATTGTCACATTTGTATGGCATCTAACGGCGCATCAGACATGACAAATCCAATGCGACAAATCTCGGTTCGTTCGTTTGCCCTTCTGGGTCTAACATCACTCGCTGTTGCGTGTGGTCCACGACAAGAGGCGATGGACGTGTTTCAACCTGACACGTTTGTGCCTGGCACAGATGGGACGGCAACCGACATCCCAAGCGCGACGATCGACAATCCCAATCCAACGGTGGACAACCCTAACCCAACGGGCGACCAACCCAACCCCACCGTGGACAATCCCATTGCGGACACAGGCGTGATCAATTGTCCTGCAAATCCACCAGTAGAAATGGTCGCTCCTGGCGACATCATGATGTCGCAGACCTGGGACTGCAACCGAATCTACAGTTTGTCGGGACTGACCTTTGTACGTGCTGGCGCGACGATCACGATCCGCCCGGGTACACAGATTCTCTCGCGTGGCATGGGCGCCGCCCTGATCATCACCCGTGGCGCTCGCATTGATGCGCAAGGGACGCGGGAGCGACCCATCGTGTTCAGCAGCTCAAACGCTGTCGGAATGCGTCGCCAAGGCGACTGGGCGGGCGTTGTACTTCTCGGCGCTGCACCCATCAATGTCACCGGCGCAGGAGTCGGAATGGGGACCAACAACATCGAGGGGATCGAAGCCTCCGACGCTCGCGGCAACTACGGCGGCGCCGACGCAGAACATAACTGCGGAACTATGCGCTGGGTGCGCATCGAGTTTGCAGGACAGGGACTCTCGATGGGCAACGAGCTCAACGGGTTGACAACGGGCGGCTGCGGTCGCGGTACAACGCTTGACTACATCCAAGTGCACCAAGCCGCCGACGACGCGTTTGAGTTTTTCGGCGGTACCCACGATGCCAAACACCTCGTTGCAACGCAGCAAGACGACGACGGATTGGACTGGGATTTTGGCTACAATGGCCGAATTCAGTTCATGGTGATTCAGTCTCCAGCGACCTCTGGCGAGAGCGATCCGCGCGGGATTGAAGCAGACAACAACCGCAACAACAACGACGCACTCCCACGCTCGTCACCCACGATCTCGAACATCTCTGTGATCGGTGCCGAGGGCGCAGAGCCATACACACAGCCCGCGATTGTGCTTCGTCGTGGCACTGCGGGTGCGATCCACAACGCGATCGTGATGGAGTACAAGCAGGGCGCAGCGGACGTAGTGGACAACAGCACGGTGGCCCAAGCGCGCGCGATGCCGGTGGGGTTGTTCATTCGCAACTCGATCTTCTTCAACAACGGGATGAACGGGATGACCCACTTCACGGACCTCTCTGCGGCTGCTGCCGAAGGTATGCCCCCGCTTGACGAGGACATGTTCTTTCGCGACGCCCAATGGGCCAACCGCTTTGACGTCAACCCGATGATCATGGGCGCGACCAACCCAACGATGCCAAACTTTGCGCCCGCAGCGGGATCAGCCGCAGCCATGGGCGCTGGGACGCCACCGGCTGGTGGCTTCTTCGATCAGACCGCGACCTTTGTTGGCGCCGTGCGACCTGGTGCGGCAGGCCCCGAAAACTGGACCACCGGCTGGACTTCGTACCCCGCGAATTGAGCGATTGCGCTCGGGCATATGAGACTATGCCTGCAATTTATTGGCTAGAAGCAGCTACCATCAAACTCGTCACAGGTGGTTCCGGCGGGGCAATTTAGCGGGTCTGAGCCGCAGTCAGGGATGCATACTTCGGCCATATTGGGCGGCGGCGCGGTCGCGCAACGCTGACCGGAGCGGCATGGGGATCCCGCGCTGCACTCTTTCAAACAGATGTTGCCTCGGCCGCCACCGAGGTCAATGCAGCGTCCGCCCATGCCGCAGTCCGCGTCGCTCATACAATCAAACGAGCAGTACCCTCCTGGAAAATCCCTGATGCAAACACCCGGTCCGAGCGCGTTCATCCCGCACGCTGCGTTGTCTGCACACGCGATCCCCGTCTCGCCCCCACCCATCATCATCATCATTGAGCACATGCCTGCGCTACACGACTCAGCACCAGGGCACGGGTTGTCACAGCGACCGCAGTGTGCCTCGTCGATGTTGGTATCCACGCAGCTCGCACCGCACATCGTCCGAGGAGCCGCACAGCCACCACCGCCGCCACACACGCCAGCGGTGCAACTCTGAGCTGCGCCGCACGACCGGCCGCACATCCCGCAGTTGCTCTCGTCGGTGCGAAGGTTTCGGCAGCCGTTGGGGCACATCGTTGAGCCCAACGCACACCCCGCAACGCCATCAACCCGTGGCGCAGGAACATCCATCACCCCGCCCCCATCCCGCACCACAACGTTGGGCCGGTCCGTCGACGCATCTCGTCGACCAACCGGATCATCCGCGACAGCACACCCTACGAAACCCTGCGCCGCGAGCGCGAAGCAAAGAGCAATCTGGTAAGTATAGTGAATAAGTTGTTTAGTTTTCATAGAATATCGAGGCAACAATTTAAAGAGACGGCCAGATTGAGAAAAAAAAGAGCTGGAGCATAACTTCTGCGACCACTGCGAAGAGTAGCGCATAGCCAAGCATTGCACCCACGGATCGATGCCTGCTCAGCCAGATTCCAAGCCACGAAGCGGGCACGATCAAAGCGATCTGCGCGACCCTCATCCCGAGCGTCTCGCTGACCATCGCTGAAAAAGCAGTCGCGGTGATTGCCATGACGGACAGCGCACCAAAACAAATGAGCAGCGCACGAGCCGAGACGCTGAGCACGCGTGGCAGAGCGCCCACCGCCACGGGATCCAAATGTGCGACCACAAGCTGCGAGTTGGCTTGCTTTAGCGCGCTTTGCAACAACCCGATCTCTTGCTCTTTTACAAGCAGCTTGGCCCGCTCGTCTTCAAGCTCTTTAGCCGTCTGGGCAGCCCGCAAGGTAGCGGCTTCAAGTTCGTCTCGGTAGCTCATGGAGAGCACCCATAGTACGCGCAATCTGCGCCAAAGCTCAATCTACGGAGAATTTCCGAACTGCTGGCTGAACATAAAAAAGATGCGCTACTCTTGGCGTGCCTGATGTCCGCTGAAACCAACGACCTCGCTCCCGACACCGTGATCGCAAACCGCTATCGCATCGTGCGCAAGCTGGGCGCCGGCGGGATGGGGGCGGTGTACGAAGCGGTGCAAATCGCGCTCAATCGCAAGGTAGCGCTAAAAATGCTGCACTCGGCGTTTGCAGAAAATGGCGAAATCGTCGCGAGATTTCATCGCGAGGCGCAGGCCGCTGCTTCGCTGGGCCACCCCAACATCGTGAGCGTGACGGACTTCGGCGCCACCGCGGGCGAAGTGTACCTGGTGATGGATCACCTCTCGGGCCAGTCGCTCGGACAGCTCATTGACCGCGAGTCGCGGCTGAGCGTTGGGCGCACAGCTTGGATCGCATCGCAGGTATTGGCAGCACTAACAGCCGCGCACGGCGCGCAAATCGTGCACCGTGACATGAAGCCGGACAACGTTTTTTTGACAGAAGTCTCTGGCGTCACCGATGTGGTGAAGGTCTTGGACTTTGGGATCGCGCGCTTCATGGAGAGCGAGACCCACAGCAAGCTAACCGCGACGGGCGCAGTTCTTGGAACCCCAGCGTATATGTCCCCAGAGCAAGCGCGCGGACGCACCGTGGATCACCGGACGGATTTGTACGCGGTCGGCGTGATGATGTACGAGATGCTCACCGGGCGACTGCCCTTTCAAGCGACCAACTAC
Source organism: Myxococcales bacterium (assembly GCA_031386385.1). Taxonomy (GTDB): domain Bacteria; phylum Myxococcota_A; class Polyangia; order Polyangiales; genus JANNCG01. The sequence goes on along the minus strand of JANNCG010001399.1, from coordinate 9,233 downwards.
AACGCGTTGTTGTTCGCTATTCTTGAAGAGACCCCGGCGCCGATACACAGCATTCGGACGGATGTTCCGCAGGTTTTGGTCTCGGTCGTTGAGCGGGCGATGGCACGGGATATGGCGAACCGTTTTCAGAGCTGCGTTGAGATGCGCGCGGCCCTTGAGCCGTTTGTTAATCGCGCGGACACCTCTGCCCCGACACTCACAGGACTACCCGCAAAAAACCACTCGCCCGTGTCCTGGGATCAAACCTTGGCGGCCTCAAGTCAGCCCAGCCCGGCCACCCAAGCGAGCGTCGGATACACAGCACCTAACGAGAAAAAATCTGCGGGCTGGGTCCCGTGGGCGGTTGCGGAGAAGGCCTCTGTGGTGGCGCTTGGCTTTGGCGTCGCGATGAAGATCAACGCAACGGCCGCGCAAAACTCTGGCGACTCGCAGCAACTCATACAAATGATGGCCTCTGGCGATGCGGGGATTGCGCTGATGCCCCACCCGCAAATCGTGCAGTTCGGCCTTCCGGTTGAGTTTGATTCAGGCACGCGCAATGCGTTGAGCACCGTCGCCGCTGCCACCACAGTGACAACGACGGTGACGCGCAATTCGCTCGTGGCGCTCAACAGTGCACCCATCCAACAACACGGACGTTCTGGCTCCGCTGGACCGCAAAACGAGCGCTCGAGCCGCGAAGAGCCGAGCCCAGCGGATCAGCCAAGCGCACCCGTCGAACAGCAACGCGCTGCTGCCGCCATGGCTGCAATGGCTCCGATGGTCCAGCCAAGCACACCCGTCGCTGCCATGCCTCCGATGGGCCAAGCGGTGGCGGCCAATGAGGTGACCACGGTGACGGCGAATGGAACGCCTCGGCCGGCGGTGCGCTTCAATTGGGTACCTTCACGGGCTGCCGGGGCATCCACCACCAGTCTGACGACGGGTGCGGCGACCCCGCCTGGTGCGGTCGCACATAGACACGTCCAGCCGGCGGTTTCGGGCGGGAGATTTCCAGGTGGAATTCGCGAGTCCGTCGGTGGTTATCTGCAGCCATTGATGCACGCGATCACAAACTGCGCCAACCGTGGCGATGCCGTTGAGGGCGACAATCGCGACGACGGATGGTCCATGGACTTTGAGATCCACCTGTCGCCACAAGGGCGAGTGCGCACGGTTGATCCGCACGGTCTGACGACCCTACACAAGCCTGCAGTCGTCGCGTGTGTGCGCTCAGCGCTCTTTGACCAGCAGTTGGCCGATGAGCCCGCACCAGAAGTGATCGAGATTGATTTTTTCAATCGATATAACTAACTAGCAATTCTATGGATGCCCACATTCTCAACGTCGCTGCGTACCGATTTGTCACCGTCAACGAGCCTGCGGTCCTGCAACACACCCTGCTCACCGCCGCCAACGCCGTCGGACTAAAGGGAACTATCCTCCTGGCCACCGAGGGGATCAATCTGTTTCTCGCCGGGACGACCGCAGTCGTGGAGGGGTTTATCACGGCGCACCTTGAGACTGACCCTCGACTCAAGGGGCTCGACTTCAAGCGAAGCTATTCGATTGAGGTTCCGTTTAAGAGGATGAAGGTGAGGGTTCGGCCAGAGATTGTGACGTTTGCACAGCTCGGTCAGCCAAGGGTCAACCCCGCACTTACCCCCGCCCCAGCGGTCAGCGCTCAACAGTTGAAAGAGTGGATCGACTCTGGCAAAGAGCTGGTGATTCTTGACACACGCAACACGTTTGAGTTTGAGCGTGGGGCGTTTGACGGCAGTGAGCACTTGGGCAACGACAACTTTCGCCAGTTCGCTCAGGCGATCGAGAAGGCCCCCGTCGAGTGGCACAACAAGACCGTGGTCACGTTTTGCACTGGCGGGATCCGCTGCGAAAAAGCGGCGCCATTTCTCATCGAGCGTGGGTTTAAAGACGTCTACCAGCTGCAGGGCGGGATCTTGCGGTACTTCGAGCTTGTGGGCAAAGCGCACTACACCGGAGACTGCTTTGTGTTCGACGAGCGGCGCGCCCTCAATGATGAGCTGGCGACCAGCGATGCCGAAGGCCCCACCATGGGTCCACTGACGCCCGCAAGTCCCGCGCCGGCCCCAGGCCACGTTGAAAAGGGCAAACCCCTGCATTTTACGCGCTAAAATAAATTCGTTCGATTTTGCGGTCACACTCCCTCACCTGCCCGCTAGTAGTCTGTATGAAAGGCTCAAACACAATGAAAGCACTGTTGTCCCAACGCTGGGTTCGCGTCTCAATCTTCGCCCTTTTCGGCGGGATCGTCGGGATCAGCTCACTCGGCGCCTACCACCTCACCCGCGCCAGCGATGACTGCTGCGGCACAAACGCTCCATGCTGCTACCCAGGATCGCCCTGTTGCGCTGGACACAACCGCACCGCACAACGCTGAAAAACGAGCGCATGGGTGAACACACAACGGTCCGCTGATGAGATAGAGATCGACGCCTTGATGGCGCGGTTATCCAACGGCGACCGGTCCTCGTTTGACCCACTTTTTTCAGCCCTCTACCCTCGCGCGCTTCGCCTCGCCAAACTTCGGGTAGACACACAGCGCGCAGAAGACATCGCGCAAAACGCGCTCATGAAGGTGTTTGCCAACGCCAGCTCGTTTGAAGCAGGCCGCGCGGTGCTCCCGTGGTTTTATGCGGTGGTTGCCAACGAAATCCGCGCCAACACCCGCGGTGTATGGAGTCAAAAACGCCTCTCGCTCGACAGCGACGGAAAAGCTCAAGCCCATACGCTCAGTGATGGATCGCTGGACCCAGAGGCCACCGCGATTTTGCGTGAGGTTGAGCTCGCAGTCACCCACGCGGTCGAAGCGCTCGATACGGTTTCAGCCAACGCCATTCGCGCGGTCCTTGGTGAGGGAGCGCGCCCGGCCGTGGACGACCCCACGTTTAGAAAAAGGGTCTCGCGTGCGTACGCGCGACTTCGCGAAGCCCTCGTGCAAAAGTAAGTGAGTCCTCCATGACAACCCTCAACGAACCCAACACCGCAAACCTTCGCACCGATGCCCGTGAGCTCGCCACTCGTCTGAGCGTGCGTCGCGCGTATGAGCTCGGGCGGCTGAAGTTTTCGGCGCGATTTGCGTTTGTGCTCACAGCCATCGTGGCGACCGCTGCGGCGTTGGCGGTCGGCAGGCAAGCGCTTCCGTGGACAGGGTTGACGCTCGTGGTGTGGTTGGTCTTGGGCTGGCGTGGTGGCGCGCTCTTGCAGGGCGCTAAGCGTGGACTGTTTGCGGGTGTAGCGACATTTTTGTTGCCGCTGTCCATCTTGCGTCCTTGCTGCAGGCCGGGCGTCGTGATGACCGCGGACTGCTGCACACGCCCAGAGCTATGCATCTTTGCGGGCGCGGCATTGGGGTTTGCATTGGCTGCATTTTTGCCCGCCAAAAAAGATTCACCCCGTTTTGAGACCGCCGCCGGAATGGTGCTCGGGGTGCTCTCTGTCGCGGTGCTCAAGTGCAGCGCGTTGTTTATGGGCGAAGCCATTGGGCTGCTTGGTGGCTTGTCGATGGGCGTGGTGGTAGTCCAAGGGATCTCAGCGGCAAGGCACCGTCGTATGCAAGCGGCGTGATGATGGCGTGACGACGACGTATTTTTGCGAAGCAGGGTCGGAAAGGGCTTGAGCCAAACACCCAGCGTGAGGTTGAGCACTTGAATCTTGGGAAAAGCCAAGGAAAACGAGCCACCGACCATCTTCCGCCGAGGCGGTGACACCATGGGTCCGCCACCGGGCACTGAAAACCAAGTCTCCATCCCCGTCACGCCCTCCATGTGTGAGCGCTCAGACACGCTCAGTTGGCTGGAGCAACAGCCGCGCACCGTTGCGCAATGGACGCACAAGCATCCGAAACCGCCGCCCCGCTGCAAAACTCTGGCGCACGGGCACAAATCATCGCGCGACGTTGTTCAAACATTGCTCTCATACAGACCCCAAATCCGTCGGTGCATACCGCGGCCTCGCCCTGTCCTTGCGCACACTCAGTGAGTGACGCGAGGCACTGGGTCGGCGCTCCAAACGCTCCTGCGCCATCAGGGCGACCTGCGCCATCAGGGCGACCTGCGCCTCCTCGCGCCCACGGAGGTCCGTTCGCTCCAACCGGGCGAACCGCGCCTGCAGGATGACCACCGCCAGCATGCCCTGGTCCTGGATGGGGAGCACAATCTCGAAGGGTCTCCAAACACGATGCGCTCCCACCACGAACGCAAACTACGTAGTCATTCACGCACAGGCGGGCTTGCTGCCACCGAGCTGCGTGATCGACTGAACCTTGAAGGGCTTGGCTGACTTGATCAGCGGACGTGATGGACTGGACACTCTCCTCCATGGCTGGCGCGCAGCCACTCAAACCCAGCAGCGCGAACGAGAGTGATGCTCCTGAAATTAGCCCGAAAATGACTCGATTTTTCATGTTGTTGTTCCTGTTTAGATGCTCAATTTGAGCGATGATTTGTTCTCTGTCGCGCCACCACCAACAATCGATTGTCGCGTGACAAAAAGGACTTTAGGACTCAGTTGTTAAGACTTTCTTAACAACCAACGGGTTACTTTTGATCGATGACGAAAATCGCTCAGAACAGCCTGCACGTGTTGCTCGTCGAAGATGACCCGCAGATCGGTGCACAGGTTGTCCAGCATTTATCGGCGGCAGGGTTTACCGTCGAGTGGATCACCGATGGAGAGCGAGCACGTGACGCAGATTTCGACGGTTATCAAATCGTCATACTCGATGTCATGCTCCCGACAATCTGGGGCACGGACGTCCTCAAGACCCTCCGGCAACACTCAGACGTCCCAGTCCTCATGCTCTCGGCTCGCGATGGTGCAGCGGACAAAGTGCGAGCCCTGCAGTTGGGCGCAGACGACTACATGAGCAAGCCATTTTACCCCGCAGAGCTTGTTGAACGCGTCCGTGCTCGACTGAGACGCCCCGTCATGGCCCATGAGGCTGCACTTACGTTTGGTCCCTTGAGAATCGGAGTCGCCACGCGCGAGGTCACCGTCAACGAGCAGCCGGTTGAGCTTACACGCGCCGAGTTTGACGTCCTCGCCGCCCTCGCGCAACGGTCAGGACAAGCCATCACTCGCCAGTGGATCATGGATCATGTATTGGATTCTGAGCAAAGCACAGGGTCTGAGCGCACGCTCGACGTGCATATCTCTCGACTCCGAAAGAAGCTTGAGCCCGTGCAGTGCATTCGGACGGTCTGGGGTATTGGCTATCGCTTTTCGCTGGAGCTATTGCCGTGAAAATCCGTCCTCGGCTCGCCCTGAGCACTCTCGCTCTTATAGTTCCTGTATTGTTTAGTCTCAGTTCAATTCGCGCTTCGGTGATGCGATACCGGATGCGGGCAGCCGTTAGTGCCGATGCCATGGCGTATGTGCAGTCGACGACTGAAGCCAGCTGTCTCACCGATGCACGAACCCATCGATCATGGGAGACCCCACCAAGTCGTCGCCTGGGTGGTGGCGCGCCCTGGTCCAGAAGTGCTGAGGTGCCACGGTTTTCGATACACGCGTATGATTCGTCCTTTGGCTCTTTGTCCGGTGATGCGCCTGCGCTTAGCCCAGCATTGCGAACTGCGCTTCAGCACCAACACGTGACCGTGGAGGCCAACGAGCCGACGCCCACAGGTGCGATTACGGTCGCGATTGCCACGCCCTGGCCCAGAGGGTTGTGTGCCTATGTGCTTCTGACCCACGTCGGTCCAGGCGGAAGCCGCTTTGCGATGAGCTGGCTGCCCTGGCAGGTGGTGACCGTCCCTGCGGTGTTAGCGATGCTCATCCTGCTGTTGGGGCTGGGTCCCGTGCTTGCGCGAGTTCGCAGGCTAGGGTCAGCGGTTCGCGAATCAGCGAACCTTGGATTCGTGAACAGCGTGCGGGTTGAGGGCGACGACGAAGTTGCGGACCTTGCCATGGCCTTCAATAAAGCCGGGACAGCGGTTCGTAGTCAGATCGAGCTGCTCAAAAAACGCGAGGAGGGACTTCGCACGTTTTTAGACAACACAATGCACGACGCGATGACTCCGTTGACGGTGCTCTTGGCCCACCTTGATCAGCTCACACACAAACCAACGAGCGCGACGACATTACAGAGCGCGCTCGACGAAGCCCAGTACCTAGCATCACTGCTGCGCAACCTATCGGCCATCGCGCGGCTCGATGGCATGGTCCCCCCAGACGCCCACGCGCCTGTAGATTTGAACGCTGTCGTCATGCGTGTCCTTGCCCGTTTTCGGGCGGTAGGAGCACAGCGAAGGGTCGTGGTGGACGCGGCTGTTCCCTCAGAGATCACGGTAGTGCATGGCGATGTGACGCTTATTGAGCAAGCCATAAGCAACCTCGTGCACAACGCCGTGCGCTACCAACATGACGGCGGTCATGTGGCGATCACGCTCGATGTGGATAGAGCCCAACATTTTATTCTCAAGGTCCTTGATGATGGACCTGGAATCACCGCAGCACGACGTGCAAACATTCTGCAAAATAGCGGCCTTCACGACCGATCTCCCTCTTCGCACCCCGAGAGCCGCGGGCTTGGACTGCGGATTGTACACCGCGTCGTTGCGGAGCACTCAGGCTGGACATTTGAGCTGCAAGCCGGCTTGGACAATCAAGGAGTCTGCGCGATCATTGAGGGACAGACTGCGGACACGCGCAGTGCTCAAACGGTTCTCACCAACGCCGCTTCGTGAACCTGCCAGAACGCGGCGACTACAGCGTAGTTATGTACGTCGATAGAGCCACGAAGCCAACAACCGGGTGACGTTGGGCATCGCGACATAGGTCATAAACAGGACCATCGACAGACCTATCGCCGCACCGCGAAGCAGGGTCGGAAGGGGCTTGAGCCAAACACCCAGCGTGAGGTTGAGCACTTGAATCGTGGGAAAAGCCACGGCAAACGAGACTATGACCATCTTCCACCGAGGCGGCGGCACCATGGGGCCACCACCAGGCACTGAAAACCACGTCTCCATCCCCGTCATGCGCTGCATGTGTGAGTGCTCTGTCATAGGCGTCACGCGAGCGACAAACATTTTGCGCTCTTCAGACTCTTCCCACGCTTGAAGATGCGCCTCGGTCTCGAAGCGAAACACGATCGCGTAGTCCCGCCCTCCATCGCGGGGACGAACAAGCGACAGCCCAAGGTGTCCGGCAAACTTTGGCGCCGCTTCAGCGACATCGTGCGCCCAAGCCTCAAAGTCAGCCTCGCGTCCCGAGACGACTGTGCGCGTCACAACAATAGTGACCGACGGTTCTATGGCCATTGATTCAAACCTATACCACGTTCAACGATACCATGTTCACTACCGCGAATACACGCCCTTCGCTAACCCCATCAGCGCACAAACGGCTCTGCCCAACACACGGTCGGGAGCCCTCCAGAGCGCAGATAGTGCACACGAAGCGCCCACCCCGATCCCCAACACTCCGCACGATACTCATCTTCGTGGATCACCTCTGCAGGGCCCACATCGCGAGACTCGACCCAGAGGGATCCACCGCGCTCACCGTCGCTCCACTCGTACGCGCCAGTCTGTGCGCAGTACCAAGACTGATACGACAGATTTGTCTCTAAGAACTCCGCAGCAGTTGGGTCTATCAGGCGTGCGCGTTCTGTCGCGAGAGCGCAAAACTCAGCCACGCTCTTCTGGTTGCAATAAAACACGGTGCGTACAAGCCACTGTTGCAGCGAGCGCAAAAGCAACGGAGCGTGCTCGGCGGCATACGCCAGCAGTCCGGCGCGCAACGCTGGCCGAGCTTTGATCGCATCAAGCAGCAGATAGATCGCTTGTTCGCCCGTGTAGTGTGTTGCGAGCTCAACGCCGAGCGCCACGGGATCGCCCTGCTCAAGGAGCGCAAGAAGCTGCTCGGGGCGGAGATAGCTGGTCAGGGTGCTGCTCCTACTCCGCCAGCGTTCACACTGGCATCCATCACGGATGGCTCGGGTCCCACACCTGCATCAGCAGCCGCGTTTGCAGCAGCGATCGCCTGCGCTGCCGCAGGAGGAATAATCCCACGCACTGCGGCGAGTTGTGCAATCTCTGCAGCGCTCAGCGCGCGGTTATAGATTCGCAGCTCATCGAGCGACAGACCATTGCCAACGGAAGCGCCGTTTCCGAGCGTGAGTGGCTCCGGTGAGGTGATCGCCCCCCAACCGGTGATGGGGATGCTCGTGCCGTTGGGGCCTCGCCAGCCCTGATTCGATCCGTCGACGTACGCTTCGACCACGTTGCGCGTGCGATCAATGACCGCGACGAAGTGATGCCACGTGCCGTCCATTCTAAACGGACGAAGAAGCGTTTCGCTCGCACCCCCGACGGCGGCGATGTTGAATTTCAGCAGAGTTCCACTTCGAAACAGTCGATAGCCAGGGGTACCGAGTCGGATGCCGTCGGCCAAAAACGTTTGCATGTCGTTTGCACGACGAAAGGCGAGCTCGTTTTCAGAGTCTTCGAGATTTGCCCCATACCGAGGATTAAGTGGCGCAACCCACACTGAGACCGTGTAGCTGCCCATCCCAGGTTCGTGTCGGTCACGGTTGGCGATCGTCGCCCCGCGTGCGGATTCAAAAGAGAGCGACCCGCTGGGTGGAAGAGTCCCAAGCTCGACACGCATCGCGCGCCCAGCGGTGAGCTCGACGGGCAAGATATCCGTGCCGGAATGACACAACGGTCCACCGAGGTATGCCACGTTCATGGGGCAATAAAGAGAGGTATCCATCGGCACTACGGGCGGAGCCACCACTGGTGGCCAGATGCCTCCGTCGGGCCTACGGATCGTGCGAAATCGCTCGGTCACAGAAGTGCTGCACTCAACCAAGCGAAGCGCGCCACCCTCCCTCCACAAGTCAGCGCGCGAGACATCTAAACAGCGACCCAAGAAGCTCACAAGCCGCCCGTCGCGCATGACCCAGCGCTGCCGATCACTGCCATCACACGACTGCATCACCGCGGTCGAGCCCACAATGGCGAGATCTTCAGACGAAACCGCGAGACATCGGCCGTCTGCATTTTTGATCCACTCACCATTGCTCGACCACAGCTGTTGTGGCGCGCCGCTGCAAGTTTGGTTCTGCGGATTGCCGTTATTTTGCACGCCGATGCACAAATTGCTCGCGGTCACGAGGATTGACGGCGGCACGACGAGCTCGGGATCTTCATAGGTCGCGTAGAGCTTGATTGAGACCATAGAGCCGGGAAGTGAGTCGGTCGCGC
>JANNCG010001391.1:0-1773 GCA_031386385.1 Myxococcales bacterium | reverse complement strand
GCCGGTTAAACCGAAGGGGATCGCACAGCCCGTGCGAATCTTCGAGGTTCTTAGTGAAAAGTAGATGAGCGTTTTTCATGGCAGAACTTGAGTTTGAGCGACCGCTTCGTGAGCTCGAACGGCGCATCCAGTCACTGCGTGAGTCGAGCTCGGGATCTAACGAGTTCGCACTGGAGATCACGCGCCTGCAGGACAAAGCACGCCGGTTGCAGCGAGAGATCTTTGCAGAGCTGAGCCCGTGGCAAAAAGTGCAGCTCTCTCGGCACCCCGATCGTCCATACACGATGGACTATATCTCACGCATCGCGGAGGATTTTGTCGAGCTTCATGGCGATCGAGCGTTTGCTGATGATCGGTCGATTGTCGCGGGATTTGCAAGATTTCGTGGCCGTCACGTGATGTTCGTTGGGCACCAAAAGGGTCGCGGGACCAAAGAGAAAATGCAGTGCAACTTCGGGATGCCGCACCCCGAAGGCTATCGCAAAGCGCGCAGGATGATGGAGCTCGCGGACAGGTTTCGGCGCCCCATTATCACGTTGATTGACACTCCCGGAGCGTACCCTGGGATCGCTGCCGAAGAGCGCGGACAGAGTGAGGCAATCGGACAGTCCATTATGTCCATGGCCGAGCTCGGTGTGCCTGTCGTCTCGATCATTATTGGCGAGGGTGGCTCGGGAGGTGCGCTCGCCCTGGGCGTCGCTAATCGCGTGTTCATGATGGAATTTGCCACGTATTCTGTGATCTCTCCTGAGGGATGCGCAAGTATTTTGTGGAAGGACGGCGCGCAGGCGGCGAGGGCAGCGGAGGAGCTGAAGATCACTGCTCCCGATCTGCTGCGACTCTCGGTGGTTGACGATGTGATCGAAGAGCCGCCCGGCGGCGCACATCGTGATTATGACGATGCTTCGAATCGCATTGCGACGACGATTGAGTCTTCACTCAACGCACTCAGCAAGCTCACGCCTGGGCAGCTCCGCGAGCAGCGATACCGTCGGTTTAGAACCCTTGGCGAGTACACTGAGCAGTCTCAGGACGACCAAGAAAATCCCAGCTAGATCACCGCTCGGAGAGTGAGGTTATGGGGCTTGTGGGACCCAGGTGCATGAGCTGTCAGCCAAGCAGTTGTGCGCGAGATCGGTCGAGTACACAATGTCTCGGCCGCCGGTGCTGAGATAGCGAATTACGAGGTTGGTGAGGTAGAGGTTCACGTTCCAGCGGAGGGTTGGATCGCTGGGTCCAAACACGTGCTGGCCTCCCGGAACAATGTACGCGTTGAGGTACCCGCTGACCATGTCGCCACGCCGCGGAACCCACCGCGTCTGTGCGTTGTTCTCCACCCCACGGTCGCTCTTCACCACTCGGACCATGCGCAAGAATGGGCTGAGAGTTTGCTCGCCAAATCCCTGCCTCCCGGTGTCCAAATCGTCGACGTCGAACAGCAGCGTTCGGCTCATCGCTGTCGGAAACCGCTCAAGCTCGGGGATCCCCTCAGAGACGAAGTTTTCGACCAAGAGGGTCTCTGCACTTCGGCCGCCGTAGCTCATCGCGCGGGCCTCGGGCATCAAGAAGCTCTCTGCAAGCGGCTCGGAAGCGGATGACAAAAATGGGACCAACCCTGCGGCTCGCGCGTAGGTAATCCCAGCGCTCACTGGGACAATGTCATCGCCCGCAGTGGTCATCCACAGCACCGGTCGAGGCCCACCAGCAAGCGGCCTCTCGCTGAACAGCGGCGCGAAATTTACGGGATCTCCGGCGTCAATGCCCGTTTGAGCG
>JANNCG010001365.1:0-2325 GCA_031386385.1 Myxococcales bacterium | reverse complement strand
CCCGGCTGGGGTGGGGATACGTATCTTCGACTTGATATGCGCTCAACGGGTGCGCAGGCGCATCCACCACGGGACATCGCAGTCCTGCTCGATACACGGGACGACACATCACTTCGCCGCGCAAAACGCATGTCGATGGAGCTGTTTGAGACTCTGCGCGAGGGCGACAGGGGCGCGCTTATCACGACGGATGAGAGTGGGCGCGTGAGGGTGCCGTTGTTGAGTTATGGGGCGGTTCCGTTGTTGGTGCAGCGGACGCAAGCGGTGACTGCTCACGGAAGTGATGATCTCGCAAGAGCCGTTGAGCACGCCACGGCGCTGTTGGCCCAGCCCGCCGATCGGATCGTCCGTTTGGCGATTTTTTCGGGCAACGGTGAGTTGATTAATGGTGAGGCTGTGCGTGCCATTGCGACCGCACAAGAGGCAGGGATTGACGTGGTCTTGATCCCGCTGACCCAGGCTGCGGCGCACCGAATGGAGCCAGTAGGTGCTCGCACTTCTACGCTAGCGCTTGAGCGAATCCCTGCAAATGAGCCAGCCGAGCGACAATTGGTGGATGAGCTTTCGTCACTGCCGCCGAGTGAGCCAGTCGCGCGTGATGTGGTGCTGTCGTACGAGGCGCTGCCAGCGCCGTCGCACTTGCTGGATGTGTACGGAGGCGTGAGTCAGTGGACCCCTTCGGGCGGGGATGTTCCGCTGGGCAACGTGCGCCCCGGAGATATTCGAACGCTCGTTTTTAGAATGGGTGTTGCCCCTTACCCCGCGCAGGCCAATCAGTTTGAACCTATATTGCGTATTCGTTGGCGTGATCAAACCGGTCCCCACGAGCAGGCCGTCTCGATGGTTCTTCCGTATGTTGAGACTCAGGGTGAGTGGGAGTCCAACCGAGCGACAGACGTGTTGCACTATGTCTCGCTGCTGGGGACCATCGCGGCGATTCATCGCGCAGTCGAAGCACACGACGCTAATGCACTCTCAGCCATGGCCGCGGCGGCGGGTGATCAATCGAGAACCATGAGTGATTTTGCTCGCGAACGTGGCGATCGTGTGATGGCTGAGCAGGCTAGGTTGCTTCGCGAGTTGATCGCTCTTTCGCGCGCTGGGTGGTGAGCTGTTCAGTGAAACAGCGGTGTGTTGTGCGTCGGCGGAACAACCGGTTGCTCCTCCGTCTTACTCGCCGCTGCTTCGACTGCAGCGTCGGTCGTCGCCTCAACCACTGGTGCGACTTTGGTCTCTGACGAGCTGCTCTCGACTCGAATCGGTCCGCTGACCTCTACGAGCGCGGCGATCTCAGCCTCGAGTCGGTCGCCTTCGGCTTTCGCAGCCTCAAGGGCGTGATCGTCCAGGCCAGCAGAGCGAGCTGCGCGCTCTTCTGCGGCAGTGTAGATGCGCTCAAGTGCGTCCACATAGCGGCCGATCCGTTTGTCCAAAAGTTGTACCGCGCCGCTGCGGCTGCTTGCACGGCTTCGTGCGGTCTCGAGCAACGCCTTCCACGCGTCACTCAACTGTTGTGTCACCCGAGCGTTGAGTCCTTGGAGTGTCTCTTCATCGAGCTTGCGCCGAATCGACACCGCCCGAAGAAGCGACGACCGCGTGGGCTCTTGGCTCTCCCATGCCAACCCCGCGAGGCTCCACGTCATGGGGTCATCCGTTGTGATGGCCATGGGAATCGCCGCTAAAATTCCAGCGATCAGCGCTGCTGCTGCGACGACACCGACCTCGGCGTTTTCGTAGCGGAGTAAGATGTGCGCGCCGATTGCGCCGGCGGCGAGAGACGCAATCACGTGGCCGCCTTTTGTGACCAGAGTTGGCGCTCTGAGTGCTCGGGCTCCGTATGCAAACGCGACAAACATTGCGCCAGCGAGCTCGGGTGCATTGGGGGCGAGGTACGCCCAGACGAGGGCGCCAAGTGCACCAAGTGCGATGCTGATCGCGCTGACTTCGCTCGCGACGCATCCTGCGACGAGGCCGAGGATGAGCGTAATTGCGCCGCCCGAAAGCGCGCCCATCTCGGGCAACTGGGGGAGGGCTGCGAGGGCTGCTGCGAATACCAAGACAGTTGCGAGTGGTCTCATGGAGTCACGCTCTCTCTATAGGTTGAAAGGGTTAGTAAGCATTTGCGCGCATCGCGGCGCCGCGGTGTCGAGCGTTGCTGCTGAGGCCAAACGCGCGCCCGGCTTCTGAGCCAGCGGAAATGGATCCGAAGGCTGCATTTTCGCTGTTATACTGCGCAGCCTGGCGCATGAGCATGGGGGCTGCTGTGAAAACTGCTGCTTACAGTCGATTCAACACCACAATATTATCCACCACGAGCTGCTGCGCGCC
>JANNCG010001323.1:0-2455 GCA_031386385.1 Myxococcales bacterium | reverse complement strand
GTCCAAAGCGCCATCCCACCGGCCGCGGCCGAGTAGATCCGATACGTCAGCGACTGCATCCCGCGAATGGGCATCATGGCGCGATCTTGCAACCGGCCTTGGTGCACCAAAAACTGCGGAACCCGCTGGGCTTCAGCGTTGCCTGCACTCATCGCCACTGCGACGCCGACGACTGCTGCCATGAACGCTTTTTGAAAACCCGTCATCACGATGCCTCCGAAATATACAATTGAGAGAATTTCATACCACAACTCACCACTCTGACGGAACTACATCCCGCCTTCGTCTCCCGAAGCGATCGCCTCGAGAATCCTAAACTCTACACGTCGGTTCACCGCCCGTGCTTGCTCGGTCTGCGACTGCACCATGGGGCGCGTCTCGCCAAAACCCTGCACATCTAAGCGCTGCCCGGCGACCCCATGACGGGTCAACCAATCGCTCACGGCCTGCGCTCTTCGCCTGGATAAATCCAGATTAAAATCATCTTCACCCAGATCGTCCGTGTGCCCGTGCACACCGAGGCGCCGAATCTCGGGGCTCGCAGTCAGCGCGTCAGCCATGGCCTGCAGGACCCGCTCGCTCTGTGGCAAAATGGTGTCGCGACGGATCTCAAAAAAGATCGGCTCCATCGTGCGGATCTGGCCGTTTTCGACCACCACCATTCCGGGGCAGCCATTGCGCGCGCGGTCGGGGTGTGGCTGACCGGCAACTCCCGGACACGCATCCGACGCATCCGGAACACTGTCGTTGTCTCCATCGGGAGCCGGACATCCAGGCCGTTGCGGATCGGGATGCAAGCCGTGATGCTGTGTTCGGCACTGGTCGCGACTGTTGAGCACTCGGTCGTTGTCGTCATCACCATCGGGGCAGCCTCGACGGTTTGCGTCTGGGTGTGGTCCCGCTGCGGTGCTGGCACACAAGTCATCACGATCATTGATCCCATCGCCGTCGCTGTCACCTAAAGCGCAGCCTGGACGCTGTGGGTCGGGGTTGCTTCCTGCGGGGGTATTGACGCACAAATCGTGCTCATCGAGCACCCCGTCGCCGTCTCGATCCCGCGGTGCAACCGTCTCGGCTTCGACCGGTGCAGGAGGAGCCCGGAGTGTGATCGATGCGCCGGCAGTGATGTACATCGCAGAGCCCGAGATATCGCCCTCGGTGGCGAACAAATGGTGATACCGAACCACCGGCCCCACGGCAAAAAACGAGGTCACGTTAAACTCAAAAGCAGCGCCCGCGTTGAGCGCAAAACGCGTGTACGGACCCGTAAATCCGGCACCTAAATTCACATCTGCGAGCACGCGTCCAACGCGACCAATCTCTGGCTCGCCCCGCAGACCTCCGCCGACCAACCACTGATACCCCGTGTGATCTTTGCCCGGAAAAATCGTGCTCTCAATCGCGAGCTGAAACACCAGCGGACCATACAACTGGACGCCAGGTCGAATCGCGCCGTGAAGCGCAAACCCCTGACTCAGGTTGTTTTGCTGATAGGACGACAGCATGTACCCAAGGGTGCCTTCAACGCGCCCAGAGAAGCGCCGCCAGGCCTGCGCTTGTGCTGGTTTTTCAGCCAAAATTCCACACGCGGTGAGCGCCACAACGACGCTCAGTGCAGAGCTTTTTGAGCGATGAACTGAGCGCAAGCTCATGGTCCGCCGATCACTCCGACAAGCCCGCCCGTGAGGACAAAATTTGTCGAGAGCATGCGCTGTTGATGCTGCGATGACTGGCCCAAGGTGGACTGCATTTGAAAGTTCGTCGACGACAGTCGCGCCCCAGCGCTGACCAAATCAGCCCCGCTTCGGATGGGCACGGGCATGGGTCGCATCCGACACATCCCCATCACGCAATCAAATCCCGCGTTGCACATGTTGTCGGGGCAGCACACAAGCCCACCCACACCGCAGTTAGCGCTGCAGACACCGAGGTTGCATCGCTGGCCCATTGGACAAACTCGGCCGCACATTCCACAGTGATTCATGTCGACTTGTGGGTCGACGCAGACGCCACTGCAACCGATGTTCATCGGCGGACAAACCACATCCGCCCCGGCTTCAATGATTACGCCAGTGTCGACAACCGTCGCGTCCATCCCGCCATCACTGGGCACATCGAAATCCGGTACGTCGACAGCTTGAACATCGACAGTCACAACATCCGCAGCGTCCTGATTGGACCCGTCCGACATCATCGCGGTCTGGTCGGACACCACGTCTCGACCACCACGATCAATGATCGCACTATCGCCACAGTGCACGAGCGCAAAGGCCAGCATGGGAGCGAACAATATTGGTGAAAAGCGTGCGGTCATTTCGCGAGATTTCATTGAATTTTGTCAGGCAATATCGAACACGGCCACAACCGTCGTCTACTGTCCGATCACGCCAACAAGCCCACCGGTGAGGCGAAAGTTAGTCGACTGCATCGGGGCTTGGTGTTGTGAGGACTGGCC
>JANNCG010001322.1:0-11787 GCA_031386385.1 Myxococcales bacterium | reverse complement strand
TCGTGCGGGTGCACCCCATCGGTGCGGTGACCCGCAAGCTTGCGGGAGTTGAGCTCACCGAGGTGGCGGACCTGCGCGAGGCGGGGTGCGTCGCGATCAGTGATGACGGTCGGTGTGTGTTGCACTCGGGCGTGATGCGGCGGGCGCTTGAGTATGCGCGGACGTTCGATGTTCCGTTGGTGCAACATGCAGAGGATCATCACTTGACCGAGGGTGCGCAGATGCACGAGGGCGTGGTGTCGACGAGGCTTGGTCTCAAAGGTTGGCCACGTGTGGCAGAAGACCACATTGTCGCTCGGGACTTGATGCTCAGCGAGATGACTGGGGCACGCTATCACGTCGCCCACCTGTCGACTCGCGGTGCAGCCATGCTACTTCGTGAGGCAAAATCCAGAGGAATTCGCGCCACCGCAGAGGTCACTCCGCACCACTTGCTGCTCACGCACGAGGGAGTGATTGGCTACAACACGGCGTGTAAGGTGAACCCACCGTTGCGCGAGCAAGAAGACTGCGACGCGCTTGTGCAAGCGCTTGCTGATGGGACCATCGACTGCATCGCGACGGACCACGCGCCACATACGCCGGCTGAAAAAGAGACGGAGTTTGCCGAGGCACCCAACGGAATGATTGGGCTCGAGACAGCGTTTCCGGTGTTGTTGAAGCTCGTGCGTGATGGACGAATCACGCTCAATCGCTTGGTCGAGACGCTCACCATCGGTCCGGCAAAAATCATCGGACAACCCGCAGGAACCCTGGCCATCGGAGCCCTCGCCGACTTGACCATCGTGGATCCTGATGTGGAGTGGGAGGTAAAAACCTTTCAAAGCAAGTCCCGCAACACACCCTTTTTGGGACGGACCCTTCGGGGCAGAGTGGAGTGCACTGTGATGGGCGGCGCGATTGTCTGGCAACGCACCGACGCAAAATGAGCCATCTTCGCCTTGCGCAAATGAGCGCCGACAGGCAAACCACCGCTATGAACCGATCAAAGCCATGACCACCGGCGGTGCGATCAAGCCAGAGTACGGAACGCGGTTTGAGTTTGCGCTCGCGGATCCGCACTCCGAGGGAGCGTCCAACGTGTTGTACAACGTGACGATTTTTCGTGGAGATTTGCAGTATAAATTCGTGCTCGCGCTCAGCGACGGCGCAGTGGCGGTGAACACTGATTGCGAAGGGATCGAACCGGACGCTCGCGCCCAGATGCTGGCTTTGGCCAAGGTCATCGCCAAGCGCAAAGAAGACGAGCTGTGGCCCCGAAGAATCCTTCGCTGGCGTCAGCCCGGCGTGCGGTAGGTTGCTTCGCGAGCGGTTTTAGCGCTTCACTGTCGTGAGCACCGCACCGAGGATCACCACGACCACGCCCAGAACGCGCATGGTGCTCATCCCAATGCCCTCTACCCAGCGATCCCAGAACAACCCGGCTAACATTTGTGCGGCGACAACCCAAACAAAGACCTGGAGAGCGCCGATCTTTGAGATCGCAAATGGCATCGCGAAGATGATCAGCCAGCCCGCAAGGCCCGGGATCAGATACCACCAGAGCGAGTTTTGGTACGCTCCGGCCTTCGCCCTAAACGACGGCGGAACAACAATCCCTGTCTTTTCGATGACAAAATAGCTCCCCAAGGCGAACGCAAAAAGAACACCGGCGTGCAAAACAATGGTTGGACTTAGCCCCCAGTTTGCTGCGATTCTCCGGTTTAGCGCGGCTTGCAACACCGTTGCAATTCCCACAAAAACCGCGAGAACGATGACAATCGCATTCATGACTTAAAACACCGAGTCCGAGAGTGTTGGCACAGTGCCGCTCTGACGGGGACAAGGGTGTCATACCGCAGGTTGTGTGCAGTTTGCGAACATCTCTTTGTGACAACAGGGCCGTTCCCGTGTTAGGCGCTCGTCTTCGAGCGCGGCCTGGTTAGTGCATCCAGCTGGTGCATTCTGAAGCCTCACTCGCAAAATAGCATTCACATGAGCTCCACAAAGACAGACTTAACTCCAGTGCAACGGCTCGCTTTGTCGCTATCAAGCAGACTGAATGAGCGCCAATCCGTGCTGCTGACAACGTGCCACTCACGACCTCTTCTGCTCTGCGGAGGTCTTCGATGAACGGCGCGATTGACGCAACGGGCATTCAGATCTTAATCGCGCTCTTCGCGATGGCTGGCGTAGCGGTGTATCTGTTTCGCTCTTCACCGGCCAAAGTCCGCGCTGCGACCACCGACCCGCTCGCGAGCAGCGATGAGAAGGCTGCGGAGAGTGGCAACGACGAGTCCAAAGCGGCCGCCGCGGAGTCCACGGAGTCGCCCACGGATGACAAGCCCGTTGATGGCGTTTATCGCGACAAGCCCGAGGCCAACGAAGAGCCAAAGCCTGAGCCCGAAGCGCCCAAGAGGTTCGCTCCGAGCAAGATCAAGCGTCGGGATTGGGGTCTCGTTGCGGTCGGTGTGGCAGCCCTCGTCGCGCTGATGAGTTTTCGCGGAGACAGGGTTTTTCCACGCGGACAGGATCATGCGCATCCACTTGGGCACTACCAAACCTTGCTCCACTCAGGGCACATCCCCGGCGGTGTGATCTGGGGCGTGCTGCTCACGTTGGTGATCGTTGTGGGCTTGCTCGGTGTTCTTGGCGACTCGCCGCTGGATCTTCGCGGGGATGAGCTCGAGAAAAACAAAGCGGATGATGGCTCAACCATCGTGCACAAAAAGTGGTGGCAACACGAGGGCGCTTGGCTCGTCGGGTTTGCTGCGCTGTTGTATCTTCCAATGGCAGGTGCATACGGTTTATGGGATCCATGGGAGACGCACTACAGCGAGGTAGCTCGCGAGATCTTGGCGCGTGATGACTGGATCACGACCTGGTGGGGACAAGAAGGCTGGTTTATGTCCAAGCCCATTCTTATCTTCTGGCTTGGCGCGCTTGGGATGGGCTTTGGCTCCACCTTCGGCCTGCCGTTTTGGCGAGACATGGGGCCAAGTCACCACGAGTGGTTTATCCGCGTGCCGATCTGCTTGTTCGCAATCGCCGCTGTTTATGCAGTGTTTCGCGCAGTCTCAGCGGCCTGGGGCAAGCGCACGGGGTTGATCTGCGGGATGGTTCTCGCGACCATGCCGCACTTTATGTTTTTGTCGCACCAAGCGATGACGGACATGCCCTTTGTGGCGCCGTTGATCGTGGCGATGTCGTTCTTGATCACCGCGATTATCACCGATCCAAAGCGGATGGTGGTCGCGCGGAAGTACAAGATTTTTGGCCGCGAAGTGCGGATCTCGTTTTGGCACATTGTGGTCGGCGGGATCCTGCTTTTGGCGATTCCGCAGGTTTTGTATTTGTTGAGCCGACCGGTGATGTTCAGCTGTCCCGAGGATGCCTCGGGCAACTGTCGCGCGATCTTGGAGTCCTCGCGGATTGGACCCATTCAGTTTCCAATTGAGCAGTATTTTGCCGGCAGTGCAGGCAACAGCATGCCCAACGATCTTGCCTCAAGCGTCCCTGGGTCACCTGCTTGGGAAGATAAGTACAACCAGGTTCCGTTTTTGACATCCCTTGTCCAGGGCTTGATCTGGTTGACTCTGGGCATTGGTCTGATGTCCACCTTTCGTCGCGAGCGCCAAGAGCAAGCGTTGCGCTTTGCGATTGTGTACGTCTTCAGTGCTCTGTCATTTTTGGGTAAGGGCCCAGCAGGGTTCGGCGTCCCCGAGATCGTGCTGCTTGGCTTCATGATCACCACGGGCAAGTGGAAGCTTCTGCCGAACATCCGGTTCTTTCAGGGACTGGCGATCTTTTTGCTGATTGGTTTTCCTTGGTACATCGCGATCTGGGGTCGTTTGGGTAGCGAATTTACGGACCGTTTTATTGTCCACGACCTGCTCAACCGCGCCTTTGCGGGTGTGCACGGAGACAAAGGGACGTTTAAGTATTTTATCTGGCAGCTTGGGTACGCGATGTTTCCGTGGACCGGTCTGGTGCCCGTAGCCCTCGGCGGATGGAAGCTCATCTTGCCCCGCAACGCAACAGAGGCTCAGCGAGACGTGGCGCGGCTGGCGCTGCTCTGGTTCATGGTGACCTTCACGTTGTTCTCGATGATGATCACAAAGTTTCACCATTATATTTTTCCGGCGGTTCCACCGACGGCGATCTTGGTGGGGTTGGTGATTAACCGTATGATGGCCGAGGCGCGGCTTGAGCACAGCAAGCGTGGAGTTGCGACCATTCTCACGGCATTTGCGGGCGTGGGGCTTAGCGTGATGGGCATCGCGACGATGTTTGGGCCCTGGCATGGACGCGTGGCGCGCGAGACGGTTGGCAACGTGGTGGCGGGCACGCTCGCACCGGGTTCGGCGCCGTTGGGTATCGCGCTGTTGGTCGCAGGCGCGGTGTTTGTTGCCCTCTCGTTTCAGTTTGCTAAGCAGGCTGAAGAGCGCATCAGCGTTGAAGATCAGGGCGAAGAGCAAGGGCTCCCATCCATCGATGCAGCGCGCACGGATGAAGCGATTGAGCCGCTTTCGTCAGAAGAAAATCAGAAATTCGTTCGTGCTGGTCTCGCGATGGCGGCCGCAGGAGCCGTTGCGATCTTGGGCCTCGTTGCGCGCGATCTCGGCTTTGGTGGCAACTCTCGCCCGCAAGGATTTGAGCGGTTTATCCACTTGTTTGTCTACAACTACGAGCGTCAGTGGCCGAACCGAAGCTATGACTTCACGCCCATATTGCGTGGCTTCGGCGTCATCGCTGTGGCGATCGCGGTGCTGCTTGTGGTGCACGCTACCCGGCGCCACGCCGCAAGGTTGATGATTGCCTTTGCTGCATGCTTCGGTTTTTGGGCGTTGGACAAGTACATGATCGAGCTGTCGCACCACTGGTCGCAGCGCGGTTTGTTCGAGGTCTATCACGCACGTCGTGGGACTCGCGAAAACGTTGGCGGTGGTGAGGATGCCCGCTATTGGACCGACGCAATGGTGGCCTTTCAGATGAACTGGAAGGGCGAGAACTTCTACACCGGCAACCACGCGGTGATGCTCGAGTGCGGACTTCCGTTGTGCCGTGAGCGAACACCGGATTGGCTACGTCGGCACGCCGGACAACGAGTGTACTTTGTGACTGAGCACTCTCGATCTGGCAGCGTCACGAGCGCCGTGCGCACCGCCGGTGGCACCGCGACGGCGATCACAACCGAGGCGGATAACAATAAGTTTGTGATTATCGAGGCTCAGCTCTAACCCGCACCGTTGGGACCTTCGTTGCACGAAACCTCGCCCGCTGTCGCACTTCGCATTGAGACGCTTCGTGCTGCCTTGAGGCGTGTCGCGCCAAACTGGGACCAAGACTCAGCGCGCTTTGAGCAGCTGCTCACCGAGTGGACTCCCTTTGTTGAGTGCGCCTTGCAGGCTGAGAGTCTCGTTGTGCGCACTCTTGAGTGTGACGTAAGTGCTCGCTCGACGCTGGACAACTCACCAGCATGGAAGGAGGCGCGGTCAATGGCTTGGCTTTTTGCTCATCGAATGGGAGATCAAGAGGTCCCCGTCGTGCTGCTAACCTACCTGTTGCAGGCCTGGCGGCTTAGCGGAGTGGAGGCCCTCAGCAGCGAGGTGCAGGACGACGTATTGCCGCTATTGTTTGATGGGTACACCCGCGGTTGTGAAGAGCGATTGCGACTGTTAGCGCAGCGCAATATGGGTGAGCACGCGGTGATTCGCGAGCTGTGGCCGGGGACGCTCTTAGTGGTCGCGGCAGGACCGTTGGAGAACGAAGCGGCGAGGATTATCGTGGATCGAGCGAGCCGAGAGGCGCTTCGACGAGATGCCAAAGTGCTGATCTTGGATCTCGATCAGCTTCACATGCCCCCGCACTCAGTCATCGCCGAGTTGTGGACCATGCTCCCTGGAATCAGAACGCTCGGTGCACAAATCTACATCGCAGGCGTTCGTGGCGTTGTCGCGGAGGTGCTCATGAGTCTGGGCCTTCGAGACGAAGGCGAGGTGCGCTGCGAGACACTTTCACAAGCGATTTTGCAGATAAAATTAGAGGATCCTCAGTCCGCCCACAGGCCAAAACGCTCGGCGGTCGCGTGGCTTAAGTTTTGGCAGAGACGAAAAACATAATGAAAATTATCGTTCAAAAATACGGTGGATCCTCCGTTGCCGATATCGCGCGGCTTCGGATCGTTGCCGACCGCGTGGTGGCCGCCCGACGTGCGGGTTACGCGGTTTGTGTCGTGGTCAGCGCGATGGGCAAGACGACAGACCAGCTGTTAGCATTGGCAAAAGAGGTCTCGGACGCACCACCTCGCAGAGAGCTCGACATGCTCTTGAGCGTGGGAGAGCGCACGACAATGGCGCTGCTGGCGATCGCCCTGCAGGCGTTGGGTGAAGATGCGATCTCGTTTACCGGATCACAGTCAGGGATCTTGACCAATGATCGACACTTTGACGCACGAATTATCGAAGTTCGTCCGTTTAGGATTGAAGACGAGCTGCACCGCGGAAGGATTGTCATCGTCGCGGGGTATCAAGGTATGAGTTATAAGCGAGAGATCACTACGTTGGGTCGCGGTGGTAGCGATACCACTGCGGTCGCCCTGGCGGCGGCGCTGCGCGCTGAGCGATGTGAGATCTACTCGGATGTTGACGGAGTGTACACCGCCGATCCGCGTGTGGTTTCAGAGGCGAAACACATCGGAGCGTTGGGGTACGAAGAGCTGCAAGAGATGGCTGAGGCGGGGGCGAAGGTCCTCAACGCCGAGGCTGTGGAGTTTGCCAAACGTGAGGGGATTGCGATTTATGCACGCAAGACCAACGATCTCGCGGAGAGTGCGAAAGAGACCATTGTGCGCAACGGTGTTGTGCGTGAGCCCTCGGGCGTTCGGGCGGTAGTGAGTGAGCAAAACGTCGCGTTTGTGCAGCGCGAGTTAGCCAGCGGGCCCGTCTCGCTCCACTCGCTTTTGTACACCTGCGGAACCTACGATATTCCTGTGAAGGAGCTTCACGCGGTGGCGGACCGGGTGAGCTTTGTGGTTCCGTTGGGGAGGGTTCCCGATTGGAGCAAGGGGCGAGCGGTGCTTGAGGCATCGGGCGCGGTCGTCCGTGAGGACTTAGGCGCGGTGTCCGTCGTCGGGGATGGAATCACCCGCGATGTGCGTGTCCTTGTGCGTGCGCAAAGCGTGATGGAGAAGGCCAAAATTGTGCCCGTAAGCATCGTGAATACAGCGTTTAGAATCAGCGCGTTGGTCGAGCGCTCACGCGTCGATGAGCTTACACGGCTGTTTCACGCTGAGTTTATCGCACTCGATTCGACCGGCGTCACCGTTGCGAACGAGAGCTAAGCGAGTCGTGTGTGTTAGCCGGGGAGCAGACTATTAAGCCGCCGCGCTAAGTTTACGTTGCAGCAGGACTGCGGTTGCGCGCGATGGCGTGATACACGGCGACCACGAGGCAGGCTCCAACGACCGACATGACAAACCCTGCAGGCTCACCGTAGCGATAGAATCCAAAGGCTCTTCCGAGAAAGCCGCCAGCGACCGAACCTGCGATACCGATCGCGATGGACACGATCCAACCGCCAGGCTCACGCCCAGACACGATCAGCCGCGCGAGGGTGCCAACGATTAACCCGAATACCAGAAACATAATGAGATTCATGTGTGACTCCAGACGTGTGTACTTGCGTTTTAGAATGCGTGAATACGGCAGCAACGATCCGCATATTATTGAGGATTTTTGCTGGGATTAATTGCAACAATGAGTGGCGAATGAGTGCGAACCCTGCCGCCAAAGTTATCGAGCAGGCTGCACCACGGTAGCGCCGTCGATGCTGACGGCTGTCTGTGCGAGAAGCCTTCCGTTAATGGACGCACCCGTTCGAAGCGTGACGTTGGTCCGCGCTAAGATGACGCCTTCGCAGTGTGCGGTCGTACCGATGGTTACGCTGCCGGACACTTGCCAGAACACGTTTCTCGCGACGGCGCCGCCGGCGAGCATAACCCTAACGCCGTTTGCCAGCGTGAGACCCTGGGCGATCTGAAAGATCCACACGTCGGTGGCGGCCCCGCGCAAAGTGACGTCTGTTGGGAGCAGCAGCCCGGTGCCCCAAGCGTAGACACCGGGGCGAAGTGTCATGCCGCCGATGTTTCCTGCGCCGAGCTCTGTCACGCCAGGTGCGCGACCTGCTGCGTCGGTGAACGCGTCTTCCATATCGCCGACAGCGGCGGTCAAGTTCGCTGGAGTTGGCACGGCGTAGTTGGCCGCATACGCTCGGCCCGTCAGTTGCGGTGATCTTGAGAACACATTCGAGGGGTCAGCGGTGAGCGAAAATCCAGTGAGATACGTCGCCGCAGCCGGGCTTACTCCGATGTCACCGGTGATCGCGGACTGCGGGACGCTTGAGATTCCCGTTTTTGCGAGGATCACAAAGTTGCCGGCGGTCCCGAGGTTAACGGGGGTTCCGGGCATTCCCAAAACGACGTCACGGATGATGTAGACATCGCGTTGGTCTACCAACTCAGGAGCGTCCACCGCATCTGGACGGTCCGACAGAACACCTGTGTCCATCGCGTTGGGCGCGTCCACTGTGACGAATCCATCCATCGCGACGAGCGCGTCCACTGCGCTCGTGGCGTCGATCGGCCGACTCCCATCGGCGTCGTTGCTGGCATCCGAGCCCACAATCGGTCCAGCGCTGCACCCAGCGGCGCCCAACAGAAGTCCAGTCAGGGCAGAACGAAAAATTCGAGGTTGTGATCTCATAGGGTTTGACTAATACGATCCGCAGCAGTGCTACGAAGCGTCTCCATCAACACTGCTTTGCACAATCTGATCCACGCAAAAAGATCAGTGAATTTGCACAAAATCAGGCACCAACAGGTGCGCGCGCGAGTCAACTCAATCAAAATGAACCCCCCCTCGTTCACTTTGATGATGAGACGACGAGCCGTCTGTTGTCGTCACCCCAACAGCGTCAGACTGTTGGGAAGGACTGATTTTTGCGCCTCGCCATGGCGAGCATCGCGACCGCGATCCAGAGAGACAATTGTCCACCATTTGAGCGGCCTTGCTCACGCGGTGCCGTCCCGCGCGTTAGCACTCTGCAACCGCAACCGCCGCTTGTTCCGGGGGTCTCGCCCGGGTTTCCGGTCGTGCCTCCGCGGCCATCGCGCACTGTTCGTGAGCCGTCGGTG
The DNA here is from genome assembly GCA_031386385.1 of Myxococcales bacterium. Lineage (GTDB taxonomy): Bacteria > Myxococcota_A > Polyangia > Polyangiales > JANNCG01. The sequence continues at coordinate 2,615 of JANNCG010001322.1, read as the reverse complement.
CCGGGTAATATCGACGCGTCGTCAAGTGGGGGCTCGCCGCCATCAAGTTCTACAGGCGGTCCTCCCGGGTGAACGACTCGAATGCGAATGGCTGTGTCTGTTGGGCCGCCGTTGCCCATGTCCGAGAACCAGCCCCCCGTCTCGTCGACCAGGTTGAACGTCTCGACGTGCTGGCCGCCTGCAGCGGGTGTCCGGATGCTAAACGTCGCTGTCCACGTCTCTCCGACGTTGACCATCGCGGGGACGGTCATCACCCGTGACGTCGTTGTCCAAGAGTCATGAAAGAAGTCACTCTCGTGGTCGTGCGGCTCAGTCGTCGCGAGAAATGTTCGCCCCGAGACCCATGGGGACATCCCCGTATTGCGGAGCGTGATCGACCCCATCATGACGGTCATTGGCTCAACCGTGGCGCCATCGACAAACGTGTTGCTGACGACCTCAGCGGCATAGGCTGCGCGGCCTCCGCGAACGCGAATTTGCAGCAAATTATCAGGCGGACCACCCTGCGTCGGGTCGCTAAACCACCCCACACCTTGTTGAAAGAGCCCGAAGTATTCATTCACTTCGCCACCCGCGGCTGGCGCGGTCACCGAGAACGCAAATCGTCCCATTGCGCCCGGCGCTACGACCTGGTCGATGGATGCGGCGCGGTTCGGTGCCGACCACATCGCCGTCGCAATCCCGCTCACGCGATCGCGTGGCTGCGTGGTGCCCAAAAAGGTTGTGCCGGGTCGCCATGTTGCGGTCCCGGTGTTGCGCAGCTCAAAATAGCCCATTCGCTCTTGTCCCGGCATCAGCTCGATGACCGTGGCCGAGCTCGGCCAAGACTGACTGACGAACTGTCCGCGTAGGACTGGGTCTGGCGGGGGCATCATCATCATCATGGGCGGAGCGGCGTTGCACACTCGGCCGATGCGAAATCCCTCGGATGGAGAGCGGACGAGTCGCGCTTCGGTCATCGGTCCCCATTGACCATCTTCGGCGATGCGATCTCCGGCGTTGTTGATGTTCCACAAGCGTTGAAAAGCGCGCACGCTGATGGCGCGAAAGTCATCGCCTGGCCCGTCATAGTGCACGGGGTCGTTGCCAGGATAGGGGTGCGCAAAACCGTTTGCGATCATCGCAGCGTTGGCCGAGGCATAGTTGTCGACGTCCACCGCTCGGCCCGTCTCGTGATTTGAATTGCCCGGTGTTGCGACCAATCCGCAGCCAGCGGATGTGTACAGCAGGTACTGTTCTACCAGGGTTCTGAAGGCCGAATTGATACGCAACGGGGTGCGCAGAGCGGCTCGTTGAATCCCGTCTCTTGCCGCGGGCGATGACAGCGGGTGGATGCGGGGGTTTGTCAGCGTGATTCCCGGAGCGGGCGCAAACGGCACAAGCCGCCCACCGGCCAAGCACACAATCTCGTCCATGATTTGCGCCGACAATCCCTCAGCACCCGCGGTACTGCACGATGGGTTGCCTCGCAGGGTGCCCACCATCACCGCGCTTGAAGATGTCTCGATCTCATCAACGGGCGCACAGCCGTGAGCGCTCACTGCCGCGAGTCCGCTGACAACAACGAATAAGTGATGGCGTCGGATCATCATTGAGCTGGCACCATGTTAGCTTGAATGATGGGGGCAATCACAAGGACCAACGTGCGCTTTGGTGCTTGCCAAACTACCGCTTCGCAAGCGGTACCAACCCGGACATCCCTTGGTGGACAGCCTGCGCGACGGTAATCGCTGTCATCGAGACGATCGTGTCGACGTCGCAGTTTCGCTGAAGAACGTTAACGGGCTTTCGCATGCCCAACAAAATTGGGCCAACAGCCTCTGCGCCACCAAACGCCGTAAGCAACTTGTACGCCACATTGCCGGCACCCAAGGACGGAAACACTAGGACATTGGCGGCGCCCTTGAGGTCACTGAAGTTCCACTCTTCGCGTAGCGCGGGGATCAGCGCGATGTCTGCCTGCATCTCGCCGTCGATCATCAAGTCCGGTCGGCGCATCTTCACGAGCGTGACGGCCTTGGAGACTTTGTTGGGCTCGTCGCCGCTCGCGCTCCCAAAATTCGAATAGCTCAGCATCGCGATTCGTGGCTCGATTCCCAGGTCTAGCACCGCATCGGCGCTCTGGATCGCGATGTCCGCGAGTGTCTCAGCGTCTGGATCTACGTTGACGGTGGTGTCCGCACAAAACAGCACTGAGGGCCCCTTCAACAGCATGTACATCCCTGCGGCGCGGCGAAAACCCGCCGCCATCCCAATGATCTGCAACGCAGGGCGCACGACCTCGGGATACGAAGCGGTTAAGCCAGAGACACACCCATCTGCATCGCCCGCGTGGACCATGAGCATCCCGAAGACCTTGCGCTCACGAGAGACCGTCTTTTGTGCCGAATATCTCGTCTCGCCTTTGCGTTGCCGGAGGGACCAAAACTTTTCGACGTAGGCGTCGAGGCGCGGGGACTCGGCGGGGTTGACGATGTCGATCCCGTCGAGGTCTAGATCCATGTCCTTTGCGCGAGCCTCAATGGCCTCGCGTCGACCCAACAACACTGGCTTGGCGATCTGCTCGTCGCGAACAATCGCTGCTGCCTTAATAATCTTGTCTGCTTCCCCCTCGG
>JANNCG010001321.1:0-3651 GCA_031386385.1 Myxococcales bacterium | reverse complement strand
GCGACAGGCTCACTCTGCGATTGCCCATCCGGTTGCCCAAGCGTAACGGATTTACGCGTACAATCGCAGAGTGATACCTATGGCAATGAGTGCGCGTTCGCCAATAGAATCAGGGGATTTCGAACGATTGAGTCTCGTGCTGTCCGAGGCATCTGATCGGTTCGACTCCCCCTACCCACTCCGACAAAAGTGCTTCTTGAAAGGGTGGCGTTTTTGTTTTGGTTGAGCCGAGAATTGACCCTTTTTCAGACTGAGTTTTCGTTGGAATTTTTTGCCGCAATTGGTGTTTTTGCCCACGGGTGCCCAAACGCGTGTCGTGCGCCGGCTTTACGTAGCGCCGTCGTGACTCGCAGATGACGTTCGTTCACGTGCGGATACCTGAGCGTCACTTGCAATGTCGCGTGCCCCATCAAGTTCTGAATCGCATGTGGACTGGCGTCCAACGTCGCGAGCCGCCTGGCAAACGTGTGCCGGCACACGTGATAGCCAAACGGTCTGACCTCGGCCGCCGTACAGATTTGTTTGAGTGCGTCGTATGCAGCATGGTAGGAGAAATGACGGCTCTTCACCAAGAGCAAGAACCCCTCCTTCCAGCGAACCGGCTCCAACGCGGCTTGCAGACGTTGTGATTGACGTCGAAAAGTCCCGCGGCGCGCTACCGAACCGCAAGGACCGCAGAAAGTGATGACAGCGCTTTCGCCCATCATCGTGTCGCGTCTCGAGAAATCGGCCACTGGCAACACCAGGGGCTTGAGCCGGAGAGCGAGTGTCCGCCCCGATCGCACTCAGAGCGAAGCCCAAGCGCAGCGCTTCTTTCGCCAAGTGCAACTCGACGTGAGCCTGAGTGCCGAACGACGCCACTCGTCGCGCTTGCAAACCGGTCCGCTCGTAGTGTTAACCTGTCGCGTCAACAGTGGCTCCATTTCACGCCATTGAAGTGGCTCCAATTCCCACCGCGGTGAACACCGTGACGCTTTCACCCCGTGCCCGGTTCAACGCCACCGCTGGGGGTGGAACAGCTTGGACGCAGAGTGGTCTGACGACGCCACTGCCTCGGGGTCGCAGCGATTGACTTTGTCAAATTTTCGACATACACAATTGCTGTGCGCGCTGCGAAAAATCCAACCGATCCCCGTGGCATCCCAAACTATCCGGTGTCGGACGCGGCGCATTATCTCAAGCTTCCAGCAAGCACACTGCGCTCCTGGGTCAGCGGATCTCGGCCACTGATTCACCCACCGAGATCGCACAATGCGGGGTGCGCGCTGTCATTCTTCAATCTCGTTGAGGCTCATGTGTTGGTGGCCATCCGCCGCCAGCACCGCATCTCCATGAGCAAAACGCGAAGATCCATAGAATATGTTGAGCGGTCGATGAAAATTTCTCGGCCACTGCTCCAGATGAAGTTCTTGACTGACGGTGTACAACTGTTCGTTGAGCATCTGGGCAGCTTGGTCGAAATCTCCTCCGAAGGGCAGATTGGTGTCCGAGAGGCGATCGAAGCGTCGCTCCATCGCGTCGCTCGCGGCGACGATGGGTTGCCCATACTTCTGCGTCCTTTCGTGGGTAACGATACTGGCCCCGATGCTCCGGCGCCGGTCGTGATCAACCCGCGAATTTCCTTTGGTCGCCCGGTGCTCGCGGGGACTGGAATCCCCACTCGGGAGATTGCATCCCGGTTCAAGGCAGGGGAGTCGCACGATTCGCTGTGCGAAGATTTTGGGCTCGCGCGAGAGCAGATCGACACAGCACTTCGGTGCGAGATGCGCATCGATGAGGCTGTCTGAGCCTTACACGTTTTTTGTTGATCGATCGCTGGGAGGAAAGAAAGTCCCAGATGCGCTTCGCGATGCTGGAGAGATTGTGGAGCCATTCGCAAAGCACGCTGCTCAAGACACTCCAGACGAGACGTGGCTGAAGCTGGCAGGGACCAATGGGTGGGTTGTGTTGACCGGGGACGACCGCATTCGCTATCACGCCGCCGAGCGCCAAGCGCTTGTCGATGCGAAAGTGGCTGCATTTATTCTTGGCGCGGGAAACCTAACAGGGGACCAACAAGCGAGCGTGATCGTTGCTGCGCTGCCTGAGATCAAACGGCATCTTCGGGCAAACGATGTTCCAATTGTCGCGACGATTACCAAATCAGGAGCTGTGCAGCTCAAGAAAAACGAATGATCGCGATCTGACATGCCCCTCTCGCTCACCACGCTCACGCGGCTCGAAAAGGTCGCCTCGGACAACGGCTTCGATCTCGCGCAAGCCACCGAGGGCGAGTGGCTCGCGTTCTCGAGCACGCAATCGCCGCTGCGCTTGTGGCTGACCTCGCTGGGTGACACGGTCTTCCTCGCCGCCCTCTCGCAGGCGCACGTCGCCCGCGCCCTCCACGACCACGGAACGCCGCTCGGCTCTCCACTCCCACCGGCAGCCTTGGCGGGGCGCACGGTGACGAGCATTCCCGCGTTGCACAACCTCGTGCGACGGGCGTTTCAGTTATCGAAGACGCTGCCCAATGAGCTGTATCGCACGTTTGTCGAGCGCACACTCGCGTTGCCCCGCAGCACCGAGCGTGAGCAGTTGGTGATCGCGCGCGTGGGGCAAGATCTATTTCGCGAAGGGCTACTGGCGTACTGGGAGCAGTGCTGCGCGGTCACTGGGCTCAGTGAGACAGCGCTCCTGCGCGCGAGCCATGTGAAACCGTGGGCTGATTGCGCGACGGACACTGAGCGACTCGATGTGTTCAACGGGCTGCTCTTGGCGCCGCACTTGGACGCTGCGTTTGATCGCGGGTACATCACGTTCGACGACGCGGGGAGGGTGCAAATCGCGAGCAGGCTCAGCCCGAGCGATTGTGATGTGCTGGGACTCAGCTCCGCGCTCAGCTTGCGGCGGATCGAGGATGGTCACCGAGACTACCTCGCGTGGCACCGGGTGCGGGTGTTTTTGGTCGGACCTCAAGCGGCTTAAGCACACATCAAAAACGAGTTTCGCTAAATAATATGTTAGAGAACAGACGACGTCCAGCAAGCGGGATCGCGTCGATGACGGGTGTTGGTCACCGTCGAGTAGCGGCAGCGTGGGATTCGAATTCTTCAGCAGATACGCAACTGCCATAGCTCGCCGCCAGCGGCCGCGATCCGTTCGCTAGCCGAGCCTGCTGCCATGCACGGCATTTGAATCTTCTCTATCCGTGGTTTCAAGGTAGGCAGCGTAGTGGTGGATTCCAACGGGTCAAGCATGGGTTGGTGTGACGTACACGGATGTTTTGGGCGCAGGATCAACAGAGATTTTCGATGCTTCGCTCCAGGATGAGCCGGGCAGCCAGATCTTCGATCTCCAACCACAATTCTTGCACCAGACGCCGAGCGTGTGACTTTGCTTCCTCGAGCTTTGCTGAGTCGTTTTGTAAGGCTCGTTGGGCAAGGTCATGGTCTTCTAAGTTGCCGAGAAAGCATGTGCCAGCGTCATTGCCCCGAAGGCGCTGATCAGAAGCGATAGCGCCAGCGACCCAGAAGGTTGCGATTTTAAACGCAGTATCTAGACTCTCGCCAAGGTGCCTGACGTCATACCGAGCCGCACGCGGTCGGTCATCAATTGACACACGAGGAATTTTGATTCCCAATTTCCTACCCACTACCGCGTGGGCAGACTCGT
>JANNCG010001224.1:0-2644 GCA_031386385.1 Myxococcales bacterium | reverse complement strand
GAGGTATCACCGCGCTGGGATGCTCTGCGGGGGACTGGAAGCTCTCTGTTAACGACGGAGCGCGCGTTAGTTTGCTAGGAAAAATGCAGGATCCCGAGTTTGACGGTGAGGCCGATCAGCGGTTGTGCACGCGCAGTGAGCCGATGGCGTGATAGGTGGAGAACTCTGTTCGTGCGGCGAACATGGTGATGTCGTGGAGGCCGGGCTCTGAAAAAGTACAGTTCACGTGACTGAGCGCGAGGCGCTCGCACTCACAGCGACCACTATCGAGCCCGTTGCGATTTTTGACCGAAGCCATGAAGTAGACGGACTCGGGATTTTCGAGTTCAATCGAGATGCGCTCGTGGGCGTCTGTTTCTGCGCGAGTGGGAGAGCGCAACGCTAAGTGGTACTCGAAAAACTCTGGCCAAAGTGCGGGCGAGCGAAGAAACTCTCCCTCGGTTCGCACCGGTGTCATGAGCTGCCAGTTGTTGTCTTCGGGCCAATGACGCGTGAAGAAGGCCGCCGGTGGCATCAAGAAGTACGACGTGGTGTAGCGTTTGACGAAGCCCTCGTCGTTGACGTAGCCGGCGTCCCAGGTGCTGTCGATGAGGTACCAGTGGTTGTCGAGGCGAACGGCGTTCCACGCGTGGCCTTCGCCCATGCCTTCGCTCTGCATACCACGGGCCTTGCCTACGATGGTGATGACGTTGAGCCCGGCGGCGCGACCGATGGCGTAAAATAACGCTGCATATCCAGCACAAACAGAGAGCCGGGTGCGAAAGGTGTGCTCTGCGGTCTGCGGGGGATATTGGTGCGCTCGATACGATGGGACATCATACGCCACGCGATCTGCCACATAGTCGTGCACCGCTTTTGCCTTCTCCCATGGGTCACGTTCGTTTGCGGCGATGTATTGACCCACTGCTTCGGGAGAGGTCTCGACGCTCGCAGGAAGTGTGCGAATGAGCGGATGAAGCTCAGCGAGCCAGGGCCACTGGCGCGGATCGCGAGTGGGTTGTGCAGTTGTGGGCGGAGTGGGTTCAATGGGGCTGGTTTGCGAGGTACCTGGCCGACGCCGGACCATGGTTGAGTTGGTCTCGATGGGTCGAGGTCGGGGACGGACGGTCTGCCGCGAGCGCCAAAACGAGCTTCGCTCTGCCGCGCGATACAACCAGCCAAAACGTGCAGCGGTGCGAAAGATCACGCGACGCACGGCGTTTGAGCGAGGGTCTGTGCGGCCGTCGAGCATCCAGTCGCCGCGAGAGTTGAGGGACTCGAAGACGGACTGTGGTTTTTTCCACAGCAACACGCTTACAAACGCAAAGGACACCAGGAGGGTGCGCAGGATGATGCGATCGGCGAGCGTGAGAAAACGACGTTTGTTCGGGGTTTTTCTGCGATATCTCCAGCTCGACAGCGCCTCCCAGAGCAACGGAATCACAGGAAACAACAGCAATCCCCAGGCGGCTGCGCGGGCGATTGAGGTTCCGTTGTGAGCGGCGAGCGAGGAGGCGATCCAGACGGCGCTCAGCGGCGCGATGATCACGATCACGAGCCACAAGAGCCGAAACGGCGCGCTCAGCAACCACAACAAACCGCGAACGACGAGGGACGAGATGGTTGTTGTGGGCGAAGCGGCTTGAGTTTGAGTGGGCACCGTAGGTTCGCTGAAAGTGTAGCAGGGATTTGCAGGCAGAGTATGATGCCCTCGAAGCGATGAAGGCCGCGAAGAGAACTGTGAAAAAGACCGCAAAATCACAGTCCAATGCGACTTCAAAGCCGACGGTCACGGCGGCCAAACGTGCGGCAAAGACCGCAAAGAATCGGTCAGCGGTCGCAGCAACGGTCCCAGTGGTTGGAGAAGATTCGCTAGCCGCTCTGTTGCCTGCGGGGCTTTCGGTCGAAAAGCTCATCGCTCACTATGTGTACCCTTCGTATGCAAACCTCGCGGAGATTGCGCTGCTGTGGGGCAGCGGTTCTTCGTTAACAACGGCAACAACAAAGCCAACAAAGCCCCACGCTGCTCGTGGTCCGCGCACGGACCGTGAAAAAATTCGCGTCGCCGAGTTTTGGGAAAACTGTGCTGCGCGTGGACTCATTTCGTCTGAATGGTTGACGACAACGGCGAGAGAATTTCTTGGTGGATGTAGTTGCGGGGCCAACGCTGATCGATACCTCGAGAACTTTTTTCACGCGGTCGACTGTGTGGATTGTTATCGCCCCAACACCGCTGCGCTGGCCGTCGCGATGGCCAGTGATCCAACGGCGGTAGTCACCGCTGAGCAGCGGCTGCAAGAGGCTTGTGCTGCGCTTGTCCCTTGGGGACTCGAACCGCTAAAAAAAATAATATGGAGCAGTGACGAGGGTGTCCACTTTAACCTCCTCAACGAGTGGGACTTTGAATCCGACGCAAGCGCGGCGATCCTTCGAGCGTCGCAAGCGCCGGATGTAGCGATGCTGAAATCACGCAAAATCGAGGTAATTCGCGAGCGAAAACGAGTGCTTCGAGCGGGCGATGAGTTTAGATTGATGCTTCGAACAGCGCTGGCACAGCGTCGTAAGCCCCGACAACGCAAGCGACGCTGCGATGAGATGCAAGAGATATTTTTTGAGGTGATCACCCTCGCGACGGTGACTTGGGAGGCGGCCACGCGTCTTGGGT
>JANNCG010001215.1:0-4836 GCA_031386385.1 Myxococcales bacterium | reverse complement strand
TGAATGGTCCCAAGCTGCCACGAGCGACCAATGGCGTCGGTGATGTGAAACTCAAGCTTGGGTCCATAAAACGCGCCCTCACCTTCAGAGATGATGAACTCTAAGTTCTTCGCTTTGAGCGCGGCTTCAAGGGCGGCCTCGGACTGATCCCACATCACGTCGGTGCCAAGACGCTTGTCGGGCCGAGTCGCGTGACGAATCTCGACCTTGGTAAAACCTAGGAGCTTGTAGATTCCGTAAAGAAAATCCACGAACTTGGCGATCTCTTCTTGCAGCTGCTCGGGGGTACAGAAGATGTGACCGTCGTCTTGGCAAAAAGTCCGCACGCGCGCCAGACCATGGGTGACGCCCGATCGCTCATAGCGATGCAGGCGACCAAAGTCTGCCATGCGCAAGGGAAGCTCGCGGTACGAGCGTCGCTGTGCTGAAAACATCACGCAGTGGCTTGGACAGTTCATGGCCTTGCAGCCGCTGACGTAGTCCATGTGAATGTTGCTCAGCTTCTCTTTGACCGCAGGATCTTCAGGCGAAAAGACCTCGCTTAGCGCGATCCCCTTTGCGGTTCGCCCCACAGGAGTCTCTTCGATCGCGTCTGCGCCAAACGAGAGAAACATGTTGTCGCGATAGTTCTCCCAGTGACCCGAGCGCTCCCAGAGAGCTTTGTCAAAAATCTGTGGAGTGATGACCTCTTGATACCCACGACGGCGGTACTGCTTGCGCACAAAATCGATCAGGCCGTTGTACACGTGTGCGCCTCGCGGAAGAAAAAATGGCGACGCCGGAGCAAGCTCGCTCATCATGAACAAATCGAGCTCTTTGCCGAGCTTTCGATGATCGCGGGCCTTGGCCTCTTCGAGCTGCTTCAGGTACGAATCCAGTGCTTTTTTGCTGGGAAAAGCGGTTCCGTAGATGCGCTGAAGCATGGGGTTGGTCTCTTGACCACGCCAGTAGGCGCCCGCGACGCTGGTGAGCTTGACACCTTGCAAAAACTTGGTGTTCGGCACGTGCGGCCCTTTGCACACGTCCATCCAATCGCCATGACGGTAGAGCGAAATGGGCGCGCCGTCTGGGATCGCATCAATGATCTCAAGCTTGAAGGTCTCGCCCATGTCGGCGAAGAGCTTTTTCGCTTCATCGCGAGTGACCTCTTCGCGGCGAAACTCATGTTGGCCGTTGATGATCTCGCCCATTCGAAGCTCAATCGCAGCGAGGTCTAGCTCGGTAAACGCTTTCGCGTTTGGTCTGAAAAAATCATAGTAAAACCCGTTCTCAATGGACGGACCAATGGTCACCTGGGTCCCGGGAAACAGCTTCTGCACCGCGTCCGCCATCACGTGCGCGGTCGAGTGCCGGATCACCGCGAGCGCCTTCGGATGGTCTTGCCGCAGTGGCTCGATCTTCTCTGGGAGCGCGATGGGGGTGTGCAAATCAACGATCTGCCCGTTCACGATCGCGGCGACCACATCGTTGGTGAGAAGTCCGCGCTCAGCTAACAAAGCCTTGGCGGTTACCTTGGGGATTGAATCATTCATGACAGAGCAACTTTCTTTCTATTGATGGCCACGAGCTCCTCACAATTGGAGCGGTCGCCGGTTCGCTAAGCGTTGTTGTTCTGACAGATCGACAGGGCTCCCCATGCAATTGCACTCCCCAAGTCGATGATGTTGTCAGTTTTCTTTGTAGGCACGAGCGGGATTGAACCGCTGACCCCTACCGTGTCAAGGTAGTGCTCTACCGCTGAGCTACGCGCCTATGTAATCTTTCGAGTCCCGCGATGAGTAGCCAGATCACAGGTAAGTGTCAAGGCGAGTTTTGCGTCGACGCGCGAGTTTGTCGGAGTTCAGACTTGGACTTCATTTTGGCGCGGCTGGAGGAAGAACCCAGTGACGACCGGGGTTCCATCCGAGAAATCGCCGTGCACCGGACGCTTGGTGGACTCCGAGTGCGCCGAAGGTCTCGCCCTTTTCGACCATTTGAAGCCCGGCCATCACGGGAGCAAATCGTCGCTGAAATTCTTCAGGCTCACGATTGAGCTCGGTCTGAGCCCAAAGTAAAAACCCTTTTCGCTCTTCTTGGGTCGCGAGCGAGAGAAACAAAAGCATGTTGCGCCACGCATACGCTGAGAGTTTTGCGCGCTGCATCTGGAGCCGCCAAGAGTGCTTCGGTAAGCGCTGCAGCAACGCAACGCAGTGATGAAAGCACTTGTTCGCGAGAGTCACATACTCGCCCTTGAGCGGTTCTTGAAGGCCGAGCGTCTCAATGAGACCGGCCACGTTGTGAGTCGTCAGCACGATCGCTTGCTCGATCACCAACGCGTTGGCGACGACGTACCCCGGCGCCGGCGCCTTGGGGTCGAGATCACGTGCTGAAAGTTTGGCAGCGTACGACGAAAATCCCTTTGAAATTGCTGGCTGTCCGTCCTTGCCCGCCGTCGGCTCGACGCGATCGAGCTCTGCAAACGAGACGCCGTAGTACCGCTCGTAGAGTGTATCTTTCAGCAGCGGGCTCGCCTGCTTCGCGTTGCGCAAGAATCCCTCGGCGAACTCGCCCATGAAAATGTCCGCCGCGAGCTCGTACACAAACGGAAACTTCAGCCCCGCGCTTGTTGAGATCGCAAACAGCTCACGCACAAACTTGTTCGGAAAAATCGTCGGCGCAAAGTGCTTCAGCGCAAGCATCGTGGTGTCCGCGAGAAGGTCCCGAGCCGTGCGGGTTCCGTCGGGGTCTGCGGCAAGCTGCGACGAGATCGCGGCGATCCACGGTAGCTCTTCAAACCGCACTTGGCTCTCGTAGTTGAGCAACAACAACGAGCGACGCTGACGAAATGTAAAATACGTCTCAACGAACACGCGCTTGAGCTCAGCGTCAGTGATGGGTTGCCCACGGGCGGCGCCGGCGACCGGCACCAGGCAGCGCGCGAGCACTTCGCTTGAACCTATCACTCCGCGATCGAGCAAAGTCTCTATCGGGGCATGCAGGCATTGCAGCAGCGTCCGTTCAAGATGCGGGGGCAGCTTCGAGTCGGTGGGTCCCAACGCTTCCGCAATCAAGGCAACCCGATCATCGTCGAGCACGCCGTCCCCCTGCGGCAACTCAGCGAGTCCCTCAGCGAGTCTGTGAGCGATGTCTGCATGCAAAGGCAGTGAGCACTGATACGCCTGCGCCTCGCGAGTTGTCTTTCGCTGCTCACTCCCGGGCAATCCATGCTTGTAGTGATAGCCCGCGAGGATCTTGCGAACCTGCAGGACCTCGCGCGTCGACAGGCTCTTGGGATCTTGTAGGATCTTGCGCAAGAGCTCACGAAGGACCGAGAAGTTCTCTTTGCGATCGTGAGGCTTTTTGCAGAGAAAATACTGTTTCGCGGCCTCTTCGTAGGCGTCAAGAATGGACTGTCCGCGTGCATTAAAATCCGGAGGATAGTTCACGCAGACCCAGCCACCTTCGACCACCGGCTGTCCATTCGACTGACGAATCAACGAGCCATCTTGTGCGCGCAAAAACGTCGGTGGGCCGTCGGCTACAGTCTCGAAAAACAACGCCACCAGCTGGTCGTACAAAGGCGTGTAGATCAGGAGCTCTTCTCGTTGCTTCATCACCGAGATGTTCGCTTGCCGGTGGGCAAGCTTGGCGGCGACCTCTCGTACGGGGGCGACAAACGTGCCTTCGGCCTGGGGTTTCGCGGTCTCTGCAGGTGTGGGATAAAAACCAAGTTCTGCAAACCATGGTGCGATTTGCTCAAACAACGCGCTCGCCTCCGCAGCGTGACCGTGGTCCAGCAACCAGGTGGCTATCAAAAGGCCAGCTTGCTCTGGGCACTCCACACGATACTTGCCGTCTTTGAGCTGTTGCCGAAGCTCGGCACGCCCGAGGTCAGAGAGAAAGTACGCGTTAATCTCGGCGCGGGTCTTTGTAGATTGAGCAATGTTCAGCCGGCGACAAAGGGCGATCTCATGCGGACGCAACGCGCCGCCAGCGACGAAAGAACCCGTAGCAAACCCCCCGTGCACCACTTCAAGCGTCACCCACGCAGGCGTCTTTGCAAACGGCGTTCGCGAGCCGATGTTGAGGATGCCGTCCTCGATTCCGCGGATCACGCGGGACCACTGCTCAATGCGGTTTGCTGCATTTTGACCAGCCGATTGCAGAGCCTTGGCAAACTGTCCAAGCGCGTAGCCAATCCCCACGCGCGGCTTTGTCGATTCGTCGTTATCCGTCATAGCGAAGACCTGAAGGCAGGAATCGAACCTGCGCCTTGCCGGTAAGCAGCCAGCCGTTCACCACTGAACTTCTCCAGGAGAGGTGCGTAGTGTTGCACGCAACGCAAACCGTGCCACCGAGAAATCACCTCGAGCCGTCATTAGCGAGGAGCAAACTCTTGACTAGACTGACCAGTCAGTTTAGTCCGGTTGGCGAGAATCCAGCAGCCCCCCAAATGGTAAAATCCCGCCCCTCCGCTCCCACTGCTGACAACGATCGCAAAGAGACCGCCGAGTCCCGCGCGAAGCGTGATCGAAAGCGTCAAGAGGTTCGCCACGCGGCGTATCAGTGCTTCAGTGCGAAGGGCTATCACGCCACATCCGTGGACGACATTTGCGCAGAGGCGAAGATCTCGAAGGGCTCGTTCTATTGGTACTACGACAGCAAGCAGGCGGTGCTTCTGTCGATTGTAGATGGCTGGTCCGACGACGTTGAGCAGCAGCTGATTGAGCATTTTAGTCCGACACTGACCCCGGGTCAGCGCAGGATTATGGTGACCGAAACGCTTGAGGCCATGTCTCGTCGGCTTCGGCGATTGATGCCACTGTGGCTTGAGTTTCTCTCGCAAGCGCAGCGCGA
>JANNCG010001202.1:0-4419 GCA_031386385.1 Myxococcales bacterium | reverse complement strand
GTGCTCTTGGACCGCGCTGGGACCGACCGGTATACCGCCTGGGCCAACGCGCAGGGATTCGGGTATGTGCAGGGTGTCGGCCTGCTCTATGACAATGACGGAGCTGATGAATACGTAGGACGCGAGACGCCCGTGGCTTATCCTTCTCCGCAAAACCCCATGGTCAACAGCTCGTTTGTCCAAGGCGCAGGCTTTGGTCGGCGCGCGGACGGCGTCGACAACGTCAACATGTCCGGCGGGATGGGAATCCTCCGCGACCGCGCAGGCAACGACCGCTACTCTGCTGCGATTTTTGCACAGGCCACCGGGTACTGGGGTGGGATGGGGCTTTTGCTCGATGGCGCAGGCGACGACCGCTACAACGCGCGCTGGTACGTCCAGGCAGGCGCGGCACACTTTGCCTACGCAGCGCTCGTTGATGGAGGCGGAACCGACGTACACAACATGGACATTGAGCGACAAAACATGACCGCCGGTGCGGGACATGATTTTAGCAACAGCTACTTTTTTGGCGACGGTCCAGAGGGGGACACGTACAATGTTCCGAACTTGGCGCTCGGAGCGGGCAACGCGAATGGTGCGGGATTTTTCGGTGATTCTGGTGGTGATGACAGCTACATCGCAGCGAGCGCGCTCACGCTCGGCAACGCAGCCCTTGAGACACTCGCAGATCCTGGTCGCTTAGAGCGCAAAACTTGGGGAGTGTTCTTAGACTCTGGCGGAATGGACACCTACACTCGTATGATCCCCGGCCCGGTGACCAACAACGCGGTGTGGTCGCAGCGCATTCACCCCACAGCGATGAGCGAAACGGGGCTCGGTGCCGATGGTGTCGCGCCGCTCGGACTGTAAGCCCGCACTATGCCAACGATCGAGTTTTTGCGCACAAAACACAGGATGGAGTGGCCCGAAGGGGGACGTCTCTTAGATCTGTGCGACCGGGACGTTCGGGCCGGGATTCCGTTTGCGTGCCGTGACGCCAACTGCGGGACATGCCGAATCGAGGTTCAAGAGGGGATTGAGTTGTGCGAGCCGCCCAAACAAGACGAGCTCGATATGCTCGAAGAGTTGAATGCCACGGACCCAAAGATCCGCCTCGGATGTCAGCTTGTGATTCGCGCAGGAGATGGGCGCGTGAAGCTCTGGGTCACTTTGTGACAGCGCACTGCGTCGGTGACTCGCCCGCTGAAGTGAGGCGCTGACCTACGGCGTGCAGTCGCTCCAGCACACACCACAGTAGCCCATACGGCAACAGTTGCTCGGCATGCTCGCTGGTCCGTGTGGACAGGACCGCGCGCGTGGCAATCGTTGGTGGCAATTGGCGTCCGTGCTGCAGGTCACCGCACCCCGCTGTGCCAGCAAATTACCTCGTGAAAATGGCAACCCGCTCTCCGCGGCGCACCCCACCAGAGCGAGCACCGAGCTCATCAATAACTTTGCGCTGATCGTACGAATCTTCATGTTGGGTCCTCTTCGAATGAACGACTGAATTGTATCGCAGCTACGCGTACGGAGACAACACGAAGTTTATTCTACGGCCTGAGGAATATTCGGCATATTTTCGGTGGCGACGTAGCGAAACCACACGAGCTCGTCCACATCCGGCCGTCCCGTCAGGGTGTTATACACTGGCTGCTCTTTGGCCCAACGCTCGCGCAGACGCTCGGCCATCGCGCGCGCTTCGGCAAAATACCGCGCACGCTCACTGCGAAGTTGCGCTTCAGACAGGGGCGCTTCGTGATCACCCGCAGAGAAGGTCTGCGCTGCCTCAAACAACGCCTCCACCGTCAACTCAATCGGCGGAACATCCGGCCGCGGGTGCTCAATGTGGCGCCAGACACCGTCGTTCCACCCGAGCTTGTACGCGGGGATAAAGTCCTTGCCGTGCTCGGCCACAAACTCAACCGCTGAGAGGATAAACTCAATGTCCTCATCCGAGGCATAGTACGGCAGCGATAATCGCACCCATCCAGGCTTCACACCAATCACGTTGCGCTGGATTTGTGCTCGGTATTTTAGAGAAATCTCTTCATTGATTCCCAACAATCGATGCCCATAGGGACCCGCACACGCACAGCCCGCGCGGTTTTGAATCCCAAATAAATGATCCAGCAAAGCGCTCACCAAATCGTGGTGAAGCCCGTCGATGTTAAACGAGATAATCGCGAGCCGCTTCAACGTCGTGGGTCCAAGAATCTTCACCGCAGGGTGCTTGGCCATGCGCCGCATCGCGCGTGACGCGAGAGCCACTTCGTGCTCGTAGATGCGTTCAGGACCCACCATCTCTTTCACTAAAAAAGCGATCCCCGCGCGAAGGTCGCTGACCACTGAGGGAGTCCCAGCCTCTTCGCGCTCGTCCAAGCGACTGGTGTAGTCCACGTGACGTTTTGCGAGGGACGCGACGTAGTCAACGGTGCCTCCGCCAGGCTTTTCAGGGGTCCGAGTGACAAAGAGGGACTTGTGTGCGACCAAGATTCCTGTGGCTTGGGGGCCTCCGACAAACTTGTGCGGCGAGATCGCGATCGCGTCCATACGCTCTTCGGGATCATGGGGGTGCATGTCGATCTCGACGTAGGGACCCGCTGCTGCGTAGTCGAAAAAAGCGGTCGCTCCGTGCTGGTGCAACAGCTTTGAGATCGCGCGCACATCTGAGATCACGCCCGTCACGTTCGAAGCAGCCGAAAAAGCACCCAGCCTAAAGGGCCTGTGTTTGTACGCTTGCGCCTTCTCGCGCAGGTCTTCGAGGTCAATCGAGCCCCGCTCATCGAGTGAAATCTCAACAACATCAGCGATAGATTCAAGCCACGGAAGCTCGTTGCTGTGGTGCTCATACGGGCCAACAAACACCACCGGGCGCTGGTCTGCGGGGATATGTTTGGACAGCGAATACTCACGCTCAAGGGGCTCTGAGATGCGCCATCCCAACAACCCAACGAGCTTGTTGATCGCGCCCGTTGCGCCCGATCCCACAAACACCACGACGTCGTCGGGCGCTGCATGGACGGACCGCCGGATCACCGCACGAGCCTCCTCCCGAAGCTCAGTCATGATGCGGCCAGTGGACGACACTGCTGTGTGTGTGTTGGCATAAAACGGCCGAACGCGCCGAACCCACGCTTCGACAAAGTGCAGATAGCGACCTGTGGCTGTGAGATCTGCGTAGGTGAGCAACCGGCGACCAAAGGGAGTCTCGATCGAGGCGCGACGGCCAACCTCGTTTTGCCTGAGAAACGAGAGGACCTCATCAAACGTTTTCACGCGCGAAGTATCGCACGTTTTCGAGAGAGCTAACTCGCAGAAGATCGCTCAACACGCGTTGAGCAGTTCAACTATGACAGTTCAGTATAACGTCGAGATATTCAGCATAGTGACTTCGTGAATCTCTGTCATTTTGCTCGCGAAAATCGCATTTTCGCCTCCCACCCACACGCAGAACTCTGTTAGCATAAGCTCTTCGACAATCTGCCGCCGGCTGCATTTGCGGCTGCTTGGCGTCTTAAACCCATCCAATACTCGGAGAATGTTTTGTAATGAATTTATTTCGCAGCACGATGCTCGTCGCCGCAGTGAGCCTCGCGGCGTGTAGTACGCCGGTGGACACTGATGGTGGCGTTGATGTTCCAAACGGCGCGGATATCCAAATCGCGACCGATCGACCCAACGCAAACACCGATCGACCCAACCCAAATACCGATCGACCCAATCCACCCGATCCTGACTCAGGCGTATGCCCCATGGGCACGATGGGCTGCGGAATGGCTGGCTGCGTCAACACGCAAACGGATCCCGCGAACTGCGGCGCTTGCGGTACCGCTTGTCCCATGGGCCAGATGTGCTCGATGGGCGCGTGTATGCCAAGCTGCATGATGCCCGAGGTCGGCTGCGGGATGGGCGCGATGGCGCGCTGTGCAAACCTGCAAACCGACACAGCCAACTGCGGTGCTTGTGGCACTCAGTGTGGCATGGGTCAGAGCTGCGCGGCTGGCGTGTGTACCTGTCCAATGGGCACCACAGTGTGTGGGATGGGCGCGATGGCAACGTGTGTGAACACTCAGACGGATGTCGCTAACTGCGGCGCTTGTGGCATGGCTTGCCCAGCGATGAACACCTGTGTTGCGGGCGCATGCGTGCCTCCTTGTGCAGCACCTCGCGCGATGTGCGGGATGACCTGCACGGATCGCCAAACGGATCGCAACAACTGCGGCGCATGCGGCACTGTGTGTCCCATGGCGCAAGCTTGTACGGCGGGCGTTTGTGCTTGTCCGATGGGACAGAGCGCTTGTGGAATGGGCGCAGCAACAACCTGTGTCAATCAGCAAACTGACGTCGCCAACTGCGGCAGTTGTGGCAACACTTGCGGTATGGGCCAAAGCTGCGCGGCGGGTGCTTGCACCTGCCCCATGGCCAACCCAAACGTAT
>JANNCG010001173.1:0-1785 GCA_031386385.1 Myxococcales bacterium | reverse complement strand
CTGCGCTCCACAGACTTCACCACCGTGCATTCCACGGCTGTTTTTCAAGGTTCATACCTTCGAAGGACTGCGGATTCAGCTTGGTTTTCGCATCGCACGCAGCCACTCGGTCCAGCACTTTTGCGCTGTAAGTTTTACGCAGGGCACGTCTTGTCCCTGCAACCACATACTCACACTTTCAAAGAACTGTTCGCTCTCAGAGCGACGAGACATCACATTAATCTCACACAAATATCCTCCGTGCAAATCGCCGCGGTCATTCACTGTCCATCACAAAACCGCAGAATCTATGCTGCGGTTTCAACGCTATGGCCGTTTCCTCCCCGGACACCACTGCCGGTAATGTCCGGGGTATCCACGGCTGTGCCGAACCAAAAAGGTACGTTTTGATGAAATCGCACTTACCCACTTTGCTCTCACTTGTATCACTCACGGCTGCTTGTGGTGGACCGACGATGACCGACGACGGAGGGACGTCAGACATCGGCCGAGATGTGCCTTCAACGGTGACCCCGGATGTACCATCGGCGATCCCCGATGGCGGGATGTGCACGATGGGATTGACCCTGTGCGCGGGCGTGGGCTGTGTGGATGTGCGCACCAATGCGACGCACTGCGGGATGTGCGGGATGGCCTGTCCCGCGGTGATGAACGGAACCGCTGGGTGCGCTGCAGGCGCTTGCACGCCGACGTGCAATATGGGCTTCATGCTGATGGGCAACCAATGCGTCGCTGGTGGTGGTGGATCCCCCCCGCCTCGTCCTCTGATGCCGCTCTCGCTCGGCGACGTGACAACGCTGCGCCCCACGCTCAAGTGGCAGCTCCCGATGGGTGTGGACGGTGCGGTGGTCGAGTTGTGTCGCGATCGCGCTTGCACGATGATCATTGAGACCGTCCGCGCGATGGGGAGCAGCGGCGCTCCGATGAATCCGCTCCCTGCGAAGTCCACTATCTTTTGGCGCGTTCGTGCGACCAATGGCATGACCAACAGCCCCACGTGGCTCTTTCACACGCCCGCAGTGGCACCCATGGGAACAGTCGATTCGAGTGCAAATTCCCACCTGGATGTGAACGGCGATGGCTTCGACGACCTCGCGATCGGATCGCCAGGCGCGACCATAGGGATGGGCAACGGCAACGGCACCGCGCAGATTTATCTCGGCAGCGCGATGGGTATCTCGATGATGCCAACGATCACGCTCGCGGGCGCTGCGGACCGAGACGCCTTTGGCGCCGTTGCGAGCGCAGGAGATGTGAACGGCGATGGCTTCGGTGACCTCGTCGTGGGCGCGCAACAAGCGGACCCAGGGGGGCGTACTAACGCGGGCACTGCGAGCATTTGGTATGGCAGCGCGACGGGCATTGTCATGAGGCCAAACGTGGTGTTGGAGGGCCCGGTAGGGCTTGCCTTCTACGGTAGTGCGGTCGGCACTGGCGGCGATTTAAACGGCGATGGCTACGCCGATGTCGTGGTCGGCGCGTACCAAACGAACAACTCAACGGGAGCCGTGTACATCTACAACGGGAGCGCGACGGGCACCCCAATGATGCCAACGACAACGCTCACCGGCGTGGGCGCGCAAAATCGTTTTGGCTCTGCGGTCAACACCGCTGGAGATGTGAACGGAGATGGGTTTAGCGATCTGGTGATCGGTGCTTCTGCGGCTGGACCTGGCGGGCGCACCAACGCTGGAAGTGCCGGAATTTATTACGGAAGTGCGACGGGGATCCCGATGATGCCGAGTCGCTTGATCGAGGGGGCGGCGGCGCAGGATGGGCTTGGGA
>JANNCG010001164.1:0-1885 GCA_031386385.1 Myxococcales bacterium | reverse complement strand
AAGAGGCCGCTGCCGTCGGGCTCAACGGATGTGACAATCAACACGTGGCCGTTGGGGTCATTAAACGTTGTTCCGGGACGGACGGTCTGTCGGTTCACGGCGACGTTGTAAAAATCTCCGCCCTCGCGACGCGCGGACACTCGGTACATTCCCGAGTGAACCCAGCTTCCCATGTCGCGCAACAGCGAGCGAAATGTGCGGTGTCGCCACCAGTTGCGAACCTCGCCGGGACGGATTCCGACCATGTAGCGGGGGTCTTTGCCGGCGCGTGACGGAGAGCCATCTACCCAAAACGTGTACCCAAAGGGCAGCTTTCGCTTAAACGAAAAGTACGCTCGCAAGACGTACGGCAGATCCGCGCAGTCAATATTGAGATAGAGATTGCCGTCAGTTTGTGCGTCGTAGAGCGTGTTGAACTCTGGGTTGCGCAGACACCGATCCATACGGTTGCAACGGCGCTCGGCGACACCTCTGCCGAGACGCCCCACAAAGTCACTAAATTCGCGCTCAAACGCGTCGCTCCAGGTGTTTACCGCGGGCCATACATCGGCGAGCGGACGATCAATCATGGGGCGAAGGTTGACGCCCGAGTCTGCAGCGCCATCACTCGCTGAGGCATCCGTCGCGGCGGCAAGCGCAGGTGCACCTCCGTCTGCACTGTGCTGCAACCGATGAGCATCCGCTAACACCAAGGGAGGAACATACGCGTCGTCATCGTAAGGATCTGGCCAATAGTCCTCGTTGTTTTCACCAGCGTCAAACTCAGGCTCAGCATCGAAGACCACCACGCCGCTGTCGCGCGGAGCGACGAAGATGTCCGGGAGGTGAAGCACGTCTCGCTTGCAGTAAGCAAAAATACAAACACAGCCAAGAAGCAGAGCTAGTTGAAGTCTTTGTTGTCGGGCAGATAGCATTACGCTTTCACTTTAGCCGAGAGTATTAACGTGCGCGAAATAGGCTGCAAAAAATGCGGTTTGCCAAATCGCGTGCCATACTCACGGCCCCACGTGCAGCAGCGGCTCGATCTTTTCTGCGAGCTGATCCCACTGCCAACTGCGCGCGCGTTGTCGTGCGATGGTCGCTAGTTCTGCACGCAGAGCGGGGTTGTCGACAAGCTCGTTGATCGCTCTCGCGAGCGCTTCACTGTCACCTGGCGGTACAACAAGTGCGCTTTTTGCAGTGAGCCATGGCAGTGCACCAACGGAAGTGACGACGGACGCAAGCCCGGCTCCCATCGCT
The DNA here is from genome assembly GCA_031386385.1 of Myxococcales bacterium. GTDB lineage: Bacteria > Myxococcota_A > Polyangia > Polyangiales > JANNCG01. Next base: position 646 of record JANNCG010001164.1, on the reverse strand, counting down.
TCGACGAGCGCTGTGGGGGCGCTGTCAGTTCGATTGTTGATCACGACAGAGGGTTGGACGTAGAGGTCCGCTGCGGCCAGCAGGCGATCGCGTGCAATGGGCGAGAGCTCTCCAAAAAAATGGGTGTTGCTTGGGGCACTGGCCTCAAGCGCCGCTCGCAGCGGCCCGTCGCCGAGGATCCAAAATCGCACGTTCGCGTGGGAAGAGAGCTGTTTTGCTGCAGCCAAAAGCGTCGAGAGCCCCTTGATCTCAATGCAACGCGCGATACACAAGACCACTACGGTGTCGTCGCCGAGTTGACACTGCACCCGAGCTTTTTGCCGCGTGAGCGCTGCCGGAGTCCATCCCATCGGCAGATCCAACAACGGAACACTCAGCGCCGGCCACCCGTGGCGAAGTCCTGGGTGAGCGCACTGAATACTTGTCGATCCGTTGAAAAATTGCGCGCGCACCATGCTCGGAAGCTGCTGAAGGACCATGGCATCACTGCCGTGCACAATGGCGTGATGTGGCCGCTTGCCTCTGATCGCGCCGGCCACGAGTCCACACGGCAGCGCGAAGTGAGAGATCAGCGCGGTGCAGCCGCGAAGCTGTAGAAGTGCGCGAGAGAACAACGCCGATGAAAAGGCAATTGCCTCTATTTTTG